>JAYURX010000487.1:0-2640 GCA_043755965.1 Flavobacterium sp.
AATGCCAAAGCCTATAAGTTTCAGCATAATGATTTTGAAGATTTAGACAGATTATTACAGCGTTGTCAGACTGAGCAAGCCTGCCCTGAGCGTAGTCGAAGGGTCGAAGTCTACATCGCTACCGAAAGCGTTTTCTCTATGGACGGCGATTGTCCAAATCTGGAAGAGCTAACCAATCTTTCTGAAAAGTATGGCGCGTATTTAGTCGTTGACGAAGCACATGCACTCGGAGTTTTTGGTGATCCCGAAGCCTCGGGAGGAGAAGGATTGGTTCAAAGTTTAGGATTAGAAGACAAAGTATTTGCCCGAATCATGACTTTCGGAAAAGGATTAGGCTGTCATGGTGCGGCTGTTTTAGGAAGTCAGGAATTGAAAAGTTATCTGGTTAACTTTGCGAGAAGTTTTGTTTATACTACAGGACTTTCGCCTCACTCAGTTGCAACAATCTTGCAATCTTATAAACATTTGACGAAAGAAAAAAACGCGATAAAAAAATTGAAATCCAACATCATTTTCTTCAATCAGGAGAAAATGCGTTTGGGCCTGAAACCGCTCTTTGTGTATAGCAAGTCCGCGATTCAGTGCGCTATCATTCCCGGGAATGAGAAAGTAAAAAGTATCGCAGCCCAATTACAACAAAATGGTTTTGACGTCCGTCCAATATTATCGCCAACGGTTCCCGAAGGACAAGAGCGTTTGCGTTTTTGCCTGCACAGCTATAATTCGGAAAATGAAATCTCCAATGTGTTGGAATCGTTAAGTACTTTTGTGTTCGATATAAATTAAAAAAAAGGATTACACAGAGACACACAGAGAAAAGGGAGATGCACTGAGCAATAAATCAACTCTGTGAATCTCAATAAATCTCAGTGAATCTCAGTGAAACTTAAAAATGAAATCTCCAATGTGTTGGAATCGTTAAGTACTTTTGTGTTTTAATTACACAGAGACACACAAAGCAAAAGGAGATACACAGAGAAATAGCTCCGTGAAACTCCAGAAACCTCAGTGAATCTCTGTGAAACTTAAAAATGAAATCTCCAATGTGTTGGAATTGTTAGCTACCTTTGTTTTTTAATTATGGAAGAAGAAAAATTTACACTACTGCGCCGATTTCAATATTCGAGTGAAGCCATTATTTACCAAGGTAAATTGGAAAGCCAGGGAATTGAAGTTTACCTGAGAGACAATAACATCGTTGATTCGAATCCGCTGTACAGCAATGCTGTTGGCGGTGTAAAATTGTTTGTCAAAACAGCCGATTTTGATAAAGCCAATGAAGTATTAGGTGACGTAAGCCTCTATTCGGTAGATGACGACAACCAACCTTTAAAATGCCCGGAATGTGGCGCAGAACAAGTGGACATGGAAACTTCTATTAGGGGTTGGAAGACCTTGTTCAATGTTATTTTAGTTGGTTTTTTAGCATTGCTATTTGAAAAACACAAATACAAATGTCAAAACTGTAAATACGAATTTGATTAAATGCAAATAACATTATGAAGAACCTTTTCGCACTAATTTTAATATTGCTTTCAAACCTTTCATTTTCCCAAGATTATAAATCTGACTTTGGAAAATATTTTCACGAAAAGGATACTATAAAGCAAAGAGAAGCTCTGGTCAGATGGGAAAAAGACAGGCCAACGGAGGCAGAGTTATATACTTCTTATTTCAATTACTATTTTCAAAAATCCAGAAAAGAATTACTGAGCTTATCGACTAATGATCCAAAATCGGAAGCATTTGTTTTGAAAGACAGCCTCAATCAAACGGCAGGTTATATAGGCGGTACTGTAATTTATGACGATAGGGATTTAAGAAATGCATTAATCAAAATAGATAAAGGAATAAGCCTTTATCCGGATAGGCTCGATATGAGGTTTGGAAAAATCTATGCTCTTGGGCAAGTTGAAGACTGGGCAACTTTTACTTCGGAAATTATAAAGGCTGTAAACTATTCGGCGACAAACAAAAACAGCTGGATATGGACAAACAACATCAAAAAAGACGATGGGAAAGAGTTCTTTTTAGCAGCGCTGCAAAGTTATCAGGTGCAGATTTATAACACTGAAAATGATAACTTACTCCCAAATATGAGGGAAATTGCCTTGGCAATCTTAAAGTATTATCCTGACAGTGTTGAAAGTTTATCTAATGTCTCCATCACCTATTTCCTGACCGGAGACTTTGAGAAAGGTCTTGAAGCTCTTTTTAAGGCAGAAAAAATTAATCCAAAGGATTCTATAATTTTGTCAAATATTGCTAATGGTTACAAACAAACAGGCAATAAAGCCAAAGCCATTGAGTATTATGAAAAAACTATTCAATATGGCGATGAAGAAATTAAAGCATTTTCCAGAAACCAGATTACAGAATTAAAAAAATGAAAATATTCATCACAGGAATAGGTACCGACGTGGGAAAAACTATAGCTTCCGCTATTGTCGTCGAAGCTTTGGAAGCCGATTATTGGAAACCCATCCAAGCCGGAGATATAGACTTTAGTGATACTCACAAAGTCAAATCCCAAATCCTAAATCCCAAATCCCAATTCCATCCTAATGCTTATGCATTAAATACTCCCGCAAGCCCACATTTGGCTGCTTCTTTGGACGGAATTACAATCGATATAAAAAA
>JAYURX010000488.1:0-6121 GCA_043755965.1 Flavobacterium sp.
TCAACCGTTCTGTGGTCGCAGGCTAAGGTTAGCATCATCGTGTTTCCAACAACAATCTGACCATTTCTTACTACCGGTTTTTCTTCAATAGCGCCAACCGATAAAATAGCTGAATTTGGCTGATTAATGATAGAAGTGAATGACTGGATGCCAAACATTCCAAGATTTGAAACAGTAAATGTACTTCCTTCCATTTCAGCTGGCTGTAATTTTTTAGATTTTGCTTTTCCGGCCAAATCTTTTACGTTACCACCAATTTGAGTTAGACTCATTTGGTCTGTAAATTTCAATACCGGAACAACCAATCCATCTTCAACAGCTACGGCAACACCAATATTCACATGATGGTTGATGATGATAGCATCCGCCTGCCACTGTGTGTTTACTTTTGGATGTCTCTTTAATGCCATTGCACAGGCTTTGATAACCAAATCGTTGAAAGAAACTTTCGTGTCCGGAATGTTATTGATTGCTGCACGTGATTTCATTGCTTCGTCCATAGCAATTTCTACCGTTAAATAGAAATGCGGCGCGGTAAAGATGGATTCCGAAAGACGTATCGCAATGGTTTTACGCATTTGCGAATTTTTAACCACTTCGGTTGATGTTTCTCCGGCAGGAACAAAGGGTCTTACCGAAGAAGACTGTGGTTCTTGGTTTGTTGTTTGCTTCGCCAGTTCGCTTTCGCTCGTGTGTGGTTGCGCAACTTGACTTGGTGCTGCTGATGGAGTGAAATTCTCCACATCACTTTTCGTGATGCGCCCATTTTCTCCTGAACCTTTTATTTGAGAAAGATTAATTCCTTTATCTTTTGCAATTTGTTTAGCTAATGGAGAAGCGAAAACTCTTTCAGAGTTTTCAGTTGTCGGTTGTTGGTTGTCGGTTGATGGTTTGGCCTCAGCTGGAGCTTCAGCTTTTTTATCCGGAGTAGTTCCAACTTTTTTATAGTTTTCGGCTATGCCTGTAATGTCTGTTCCTGCGGGTCCGATTATAGCTAAAACGCTGTCAACCGTTGCCGATTCTCCTTCCTGAATTCCGATGAACAATAAAGTCCCTGAATTGAAAGATTCAAATTCCATAGTGGCTTTGTCGGTTTCGATTTCGGCCAAAATATCACCTTCTTTTACTTCGTCACCCACTTTTTTCAACCAGGTTGCTACAGTTCCTTCGGTCATAGTATCACTAAGACGAGGCATAGTTACGACAATAACTCCTTTTGCAAGCTCAGAGGTTTGTGGTTTATTGTTTGTAGTTTGTGGTTCAGCTGCAGGTTTGTCCTCAGCAGGAGCATCAGCTTTCGCTTCAGTTGCAGCTGGGGCATTTCCTGAAATTAATCCCGATATGTCCTCCCCTTCTTTTCCTATAATAGCTAAAAGTGAATCTACTGCGGCAGTTTCGCCTTCTTTAATCCCTATGTATAATAAAGTTCCTGAATTAAACGATTCAAATTCCATGGTCGCTTTATCGGTTTCGATTTCAGCTAGGATATCACCTTCTTTAATGGTGTCACCTACTTTTTTCAACCAGGTTGCTACTGTTCCTTCGGTCATCGTATCGCTCAAGCGCGGCATTGTGATTTTTGTTGCCATAATTATAGTCTGTGAGGGATAAAAGGATAATTTTCTTGTTCGTAAACCACATCATACAATTGTTGTATTTCCGGGAAAGCTGACTCTTCGGCGAATGTGACACACTCTTCTACTAAATCTTTTACTCGCTCATCAATAATTTCAATTTCTGCATCCGTAGCATACTTGTTTTCTTTGATGACATCCAATACTTGTGTAATTGGGTCAATTTTTCTGTATTCTTCCACTTCTTCTTTCGAGCGGTATAATTGTGCATCTGACATTGAGTGACCTCTGTATCGGTATGTTTTCATTTCTAAAAAAGTTGGTCCGTCACCACGACGCGCTCTTTCCATAGCTTCGTGCATCGCTTCAGCTACTTTTACAGGATTCATTCCGTCAACTGGTCCGCATGGCATTTCGTAGCCTAAACCTAGTTTCCAAATATCCGTATGATTAGCAGTTCTTTCTACAGAAGTTCCCATAGCATACCCGTTGTTTTCACAAATGAAAACTACAGGTAATTTCCATAACATAGCCATGTTGAACGCTTCGTGTAATGAACCCTGACGTGCTGCACCATCACCAAAATAGGTGAGGGTTACACCGCCAGTGTTAAAATATTTATCGGCGAAAGCCATACCGGCACCAACAGGAATCTGAGCTCCAACGATACCATGACCACCATAAAATCCGTGTTCTTTTGAGAAGATGTGCATTGAACCACCCATTCCTTTGGAAGTTCCGGTTACTTTTCCAAGTAACTCAGCCATTACCTTTCTTGGATCAACACCCATTCCGATTGGCTGCACATGATTACGATAGGCCGTAATCATTTTGTCTTTTCCGCCTAAGTTCATAGCGTGTAATGCACCCGCTAAAACGGCTTCCTGACCATTATATAAGTGTAGAAATCCTCTAACTTTTTGTTGAATATAAAGTGCTGCAAGTTTGTCTTCAAACTTTCTCCAAAGCAGCATGTCTTCGTACCACTTTAAATAAACTTCCTTTGTTACTTCTTTCATTTTTTACTTTTTGCTAAAGCGTTCTTAAGTTGTAATTATATTTCAACGCAAAATAGTTCACTCACTCACAAATTTGCGAAAGGCAAAAGTAAAACATTCCAAGTAAGAAGTAAAATTAAAAGAGTAATTTTTATCTTTCTATAAGAAGTTTTTGTCGAAGGTTAGCGGTAATAAATTTTTAATCGAATCTGATTTGTAAACTTCGCCACTTTCACCCATAAAATAAATTTCTATTGGCGTGTTTTGCTTGAATTCATATTCAGAAATTGATTGTCTGCACCCACCGCAAGGTGGAATTGGAGTAAGAGTAGGATTTGTGTCCGAGGCAGCAGAAATCGCCATTTTTATAATGGTAGCTTCCGGATAAATTGCATTGGATTGAAAAATTGCTACTCTTTCGGCACAAAGCCCAGAAGGGTAAGCAGCGTTTTCCTGGTTTGACCCTAAAACAGTCTTTCCATTGTCTAAAAGCAGTGCCGCACCAACCCTGAATTTAGAATAGGGAGCATACGCATTTTTTCTAATTTCTATGGCTTGTTGCATTAGCGCCTGAACATCCTGGGGAAGTTCTTCAACTGATTGATATGCTGTGAACGAGGTATTGATTTCTATTTTTTTCATTTACTAATTGAGGAAAAAAAATCCAAATCTCTTTTTTGAAATTTGGATGTTATTTTTATAATTTACTATATACTAATAATCTTCGTATTTGTCACCAAAGGCAAACGATAATGAGAAACGAAGTGTGTTTTCTAATGGGTTTTTCACTTTTGATGCAGAGAATAGATACGATACATCTACTTTAACTACATTGTATTTGAAACCTGCTCCAAGGGAGAAAAATTTTCTCGCTCCTTTTATCGGACTTTCGTGGAAATATCCCAAACGGAAAGCGAATGAATCCTGATATAAATATTCTGTACCAATAGAATAAGTAAACTCTTTAAGTTCTTCGCTAAATCCTCCCGGTGCATCGCCAAAAGAGGAGAAGATACCGGAAACCCAGTTGATTTTGTTATAATCGGCATTGTTTTGAGTTCTTAAATCAATCTCTTCCTGAGTAGTAATTAGTCCGTCTCCATCTAAGTCGGCGCTTTGAGGTGTTGGGACTAAAAGTTTAGCTAACTCAACATTTACAGATACTTTGTTGAAATCGTCAAGAATAAAGTCATAACTACCGCCAAGTCTCATATTGGCCGGAAGGAAGTTGGCACTATTATCATCAGAGGCTCCAGCATCATAGTTGATTTTTGGTCCCATATTTTGGAAATTAAAACCAAGACGTAAGCGTCCGTTAAAATCGGAAAAAGCGGCTTCTTCACCTACATAGAAACCCGCGATATCAACAGCAAAAGAACTTGCCGGTTTAGAATCCGTAGACTCACCAGATGGAATCCGTAAGGCAGAACGGATATATCTACCGGCAACAGCCATAGAAAATCGTTCACTTAATTTCAAGGCATAGGAACCATCAAGGGCTAATTCATTTGGCTTAACAATTTGTGCCGGGTCTTCAGCATTTTGTCTTAATTCGATTTCCCCTAAACCAAAATACCGTAAACTTACTCCGAATGCACTTCTTTCATTAATTCGGTTATAATAGGTGGCTTGCCCCAATGAAATATCGTTAACTAAATCAGTTAAATAAGGAGTATAACTTGCTGTGAAGCCTTGTTTGTCAACAGCAAAAGCATATTTTGCAGGGTTCCATTGTTGGGAAAAAGCATCTGTAGCAGTAGCAACTCCTTGGTCTCCCAAACCAGCAGCACGAGCATCGGCTGCGACCAAAAGAAAGGGAACGCCGGTTGTAATAACCCGGCTATCTTGTTGTGCGTTAATATATTGCAGTGAGGTTAATATAAATAGGGCTGCGAATTTTTTCATTTTCATTTTTATAAAAGTTAACAAATATAGTATTTTCCTAAAGGATTACAAGTTTTTCTATTTTTTCTGCTTTTTTGTTCGATAAAGTGGACTTTACGGTCAATTTATAGACATATACGCCTTTGCCAATTCGATCTCCGAAGTCATCTTTGCCATCCCAGGTTATGTCTCTTGACAGAAAGCCATCAGTGGTTACCGTCTGATTTTTTGTCCAGACAATTTTACCTGTGATGGTCATAACCTGTACCTGTACATCTAAAGGTTCAAATGGCCGGTTGTGAGAAAACCAAAATTCGGTATAACTCACAAAAGGGTTTGGGTAATTCAGTACATGTTCAAGCGCAATGCTTTCATCACCAACCACCACAAATTGGATTTCGGCAGTTATTGGATTATTATAAACATCCCAGGCTTTAAAGGTGATCGTATGTAAACCAGGCGCTAAATTCCGGAATGGAAAATAAACCCTGCCCTTAGTAAAGGTGTCAACATCAGCTTCATAATAATCGTTCATAATATAAGGGTTGATTTCATCTCCGTCAAGGATACCGAGGATGTCGTGGCCAATTCCGCTTGCCGTGTTTATTCCGTGCTCGTCTTCAAGTATTGCTAGAAAAAATGGAGATTCATTTGTAATACCGCCATTTACAAATGTTTCCTCATTCATATAGAGTTTTACCGTTGGACCTGTATTATCGGCTACAGCACTTGTGTTGATTCCTCCAATTTTTATATCCGTATTATGTCCATATTTATCTAAAAGAATCTGATTTCTTTTGGAATAAAAACTAATTCTCCCATTGGCTACAGGAATTCTGATATCTCTTGGAACTACAAAACCGAACTCAAAACGGCCATTTGTAACGGAAGCATTTCCTCTAAAAATAGTTTCTCCCAAAGTTGTAAACGAAATTGGCGGACTGTTGTTATCATTGTTAAGCGTAGTGCGGATTACGTTTTTATCAAATATATTAACTGATAATTCACCATTATAACTAGGTAATTGATTATTGTTTTCGTCTAAAACTTCTCCGGCTAATTTTACAAAAGCCAACGATTGAAAGTCATCTATTGGTCCGGTAATAGGCATGTCGTTCACTTTGGTCAAAACCACTCTTGGTTTTGGAATGGCTAACATTAAGGCCGGATCACCTAAATAAAACACTACGTTGCTGGCGGTAGTTGGATTAAAATTTTTAGCAAGTCGAAGTGCTTCTGCAATGGATGTATAAGTATCACTGTCGTATGAAAATAAATATTCGGACAGTTTATCATTAAATACTTCTGCATTTCCCTGATCTATAGAGCGAACTGTGGTTATCATTGATATAGCACCACCTCTTGGATTCCAATACGTGTATTCACCGGCAGTTGGGCGATATGGATTATCAAATCTCGAAAAATCACAAGTGATAGTTATAAATAATGGATATTTGTATCGGTTACCCAAATTTTGGCCATCTGATTTTTCCCAAATTCGTTCACCGGATAAACCATCTTCACCACCATGTCCTAAATAATTGAACACTAACGCTCCTTTTTCAAAAGCAGCAAAAATTTCTTCTCTTGCTTTTGGATATCGTTTTCCCCCAGCTGAAGTTTCCTGCTCATACGAATCGAGTAATATCTTTTTGAAATTGATAA
>JAYURX010000489.1:0-2625 GCA_043755965.1 Flavobacterium sp.
CCTTCTATCCATCTCCAAAAACTATAACTGGCATTAACGGTCGTCATCCAACGATTGGATGTTCGGGTTTCGAGGATAGATTTGAAAAAGCCGTCTGACATAATCAATTGCTGGCTAAATAATCCAGAGGTTTCGGAACGGCCTAAATAGTCGCTTTCAAAAAGATAATCTGAAGGTCTGTCTAAGCCAAAATCAAAATAGCTCGAAGTTGTTTTATTGTGCAGAAAAGTTCCTGCAAACAATCGAAGATTCAGCGAACGGTTGTTGTCAAATAGTTTTCGGTATTGTACTTCGGCAGCTAGTTTTCCAAAATCTTTTTCATACTGAAAATCCCCCAAAAAGGAAATGTGGTTGGTTGCTTCCGTTTTTGAATTGATGTATTTGATATTAAAAACCGCATAATTTTCGCTGTTATCGGCAACTGTAAAAGCTGATTTCTCTTTGCTGACGATGATGTCTTTTATGATGAGGATTTGTTTTCGGTTGTCCCTTAAATCATCCGGTCTAAAATAAAAGAAAACAGTTGGAGCTAATTTTGTATAATAGGCATCGGGCGCATAATGCAAATAGTGTCCGCTGAACATGTAACGAATGTGATACAAATTGCTGTCACGATTGAATTGATTGACATACATAAATCCTTTTCCGGAGAGGCTATGGGTTTTGGTCGAAATAGTCGGATTCAAATCAAAGTTGAAAGGTTTGTCCAAAATAGTTTTGCTATGAAAACGGATTCCGGGCAAAAAACCATCATATAAATTGTATTCCAATGTTGGAATATAGATTATTTGATTGTAATATGGATCTTCTAAATCTTTAAAAAAAATGAATTTTATCGGCCGATTGGTAAGTCGTAAACTATTTAGCGAACGCCAATTGTTTCTAAGATTAAATTCCGGAACTTCATTTTTGTAATTGATAACTATTTTTTCGGCGTCGTTTCTTGGAATGGTATAAATGCTGTCATTAGAAATTGTAGCGTACCATTTTTTGAAAACGACATTTTTATCTTTTATCCCATACACTGAAATCGGGACATTGGTTTCGGTTTTGTTCTTTATGGAAAAACTGACGTTGCCTTTTGTCCGGGTAACTTTGTCAAATTTAAAATCAATTATATCTCGTGAATCAATGATTTTGTCAAAAAACCAATCAATTTTTTTAGGGGAATTTGCATTTAAAAAGCTTTCAAAATCCTCCCGGTTTGTCTGCTGTTCCTTATTCAGAAGGATAAATTGCTGAATACTGTTTGGAACAACATTATTTTCAAGATAACTGTCCAAATAGCGTAGACTTAATCCCGCTCTGTATTTGGAAGCAATTTTTTCGTTGAATTTTATTAGTGCGTTTTTTGGCAAACTTAAGGGTTGGTCTAGGTTTTTACGTGCCATCAGCATGTATAGATAGCTATATTGTCCATTAAAATCCAATGAAACCATATTGTAGCCTTTCAACAATTTTAATTTGGCAACACTTCCCATCATCTTGCTGTCTGGATGATATTCCTCTATATATTTCATCATGACATAGACCTGGATTCCATCATAAATCCAGTTCTCTTTTCGTGGATCTAGCTGTAAAGTGTTGTGCAGATAATTGTTCAGATAGGTTTTTAGAAACTTAATTTCATATAAAAACTCATCGGGAAACGGACTGATAAAAAGAGGTAATTGGTTTAATCCGTAAAAAGGATTCCGGTCATAATCGACCTGGGCAACGGACATCTTTGAGTGTGGATATTTTCCCAGATTTTCGGAAACATAATTTACAATTCTATCAATGACAATGGCTCTTTGTATATCGTTTAGCCTATTGTCTTTTAGATTGGAAAGGACTTCAAGGTTACTGTTTTTATAGATTTCAAAATCCTTTTTCCCATCAACAAACAGGTTAAAATCTAGCCTGTTTTTTCCTGTTAGTTGGTAGTTAGTTACACCGTTTGCCGTTTCCTTTTGTACTTCATTCAAATCGGAATGAAGGTCAAAGTTTTGGGGAATCTTGATTAAGATATCATAGTCAGAAAGTGCGTTGGCACAATCGTCTAAATTTAAATTGTTGTATTTGGTAAAGGCTTTATTCTCGTATCGTGCCGGAACAAGAAAGCAGTTTTTGAGATACATTTTACCATTTTCACCATACCCATATTTTGTGAACTTGTCACTTGGGATTTTAACAGTATAGGTTAGTGTGAAGCTTGCTTTTTGATTAGGCAGCAACTTTTCCTTAAGCCGAATCTGGATAACATCAGGATAGTTTTTATCTCTTTCCCATGTTAAAGGAGTTTTACTTTCAATGATGTTGATGTTACTCGTTCTGCCTCTTTCTTTTTCTTTGGCCAAATGAAAACCTCTTTCAAATTCGTCAGAAAATCGGGCTGCCAACGGCGTGTTTTTTGAAGTGTACCCATTCGTCCAGTCGTTCAAAACGATATAGGTCATCGTGTCATTGGTCTGGTTGAAGAATGTCAGTTCCTGATTAACCGTCAATTCTTTCTTTTCATTGTCGACATCCACAATCATTTTGGAATGATGCTGTGCCAATAGTTTTATCGGAAATGATAAAACAAAACCAAGAAAAAATATTTTAAAAATTGATTTCAAAAAAAAGAAATTACAGGATTTAGGA
>JAYURX010000490.1:0-2622 GCA_043755965.1 Flavobacterium sp.
TGGCTCAGCCCAAGATTTACCTTGATTTAATTACAAAACCATTGCTTACTAAAACAAAAAAACTATTTTTGGAAATATTTATCTTTTCAATGGAAATTAAAAAACTATCCATCATTATTCCATGCTTCAATGAAGGTCCGACTATTTATAAAATATTGGACAAAATAAAAGCCGTTTCACTTCTGAATAATATCGAAAAAGAAATCATCATTGTGAATGATTGCAGCACTGACAATACTAGCCAAAGTGTATATAATTATATTGAAAATAATGCTGACCTGAATATTGTTTTTATTGAACATGATAAAAACAAAGGAAAAGGCGCCGCACTTCACACGGGAATTAAAGTTTCTACCGGAGATGTTATTGTGATTCAGGACGCCGATTTAGAATATGACCCACAAGAATATAGCATTCTTTTAAAGCCAATAATTGATGGCGTTGCCGATGTTGTTTATGGAAGTCGTTTTATGGGCGGAAATCCACATCGTATTTTGTTCTTTTGGCACAGCATTGGAAACAAATTTTTGACGTTTTTGAGCAATATGTTTTCCAATTTGAATCTGACTGATATGGAAACCTGCTATAAAATGTTTCGCGTTGAAGTCTTGAAATCAATAAAGCTAAAAGAAAAACGTTTCGGGTTTGAACCTGAAGTTACTCAAAAAGTGGCGCGAATTAGAGGAATCAGGATTTATGAAGTTGGAATAAGTTATTACGGAAGAACGTTCGAAGAAGGTAAAAAAATAAACTGGAGAGATGGCTTTCACGCTATTTATTGCGTTTTGAGATATGGTCTTTTCAGTTAGTTAGACAAAAGGTTTCCGGTTTCGTTTTTCCAAATAATGATGCCATAAAAAAAACGACGCCATGGTTCGATAGGGTTTCCAGTTCTCGGAGATTAAAGCAATTTCTTCTTTGCTTTGACAATCGTACAATTCCTTAATCGTATTGACAATTGCGATATCTCCTAGCGGAATGATATCCGGCGATTGCAGGGAAAACATCAGATACACATCAATGGTCCAATGGCCAATTCCTTTGAGTTTGATGAGTTCATTTCTAACTTCGTCAGCCGTTTTTGCAGACAAGCTTTCCAAGTCTAATTCTTCGGAAACCGCTTTTGCAAGTATTTTTAAATAGCTTATTTTTTGCCGGCTGACACCACAACTTTTCAAGTCTTCGTCAGCACATTGGCTGATAGTTTCGGGAGAAACTGTGCCCAGGAGTTTTTCGATTTTTAAAAAACAGGCTTTGGCCGAATCGATAGAAACCTGTTGCTCCAGGATTAATTTGCAAAGTGTTACAAATCCTTGTGGTCTTGACGGAATGTATGGGTTTCCATATTGCTGATGCATTTTTTGGAAAACAATATCTTTTTCAACCAGAAATGTAATGGCTTCCTGCATCTTAAAAATAGAATCCGAATGAACCTTTTATAGTGAAGTTATTGGTCTCAGGTATATCTCTATAGTTGGCTCTCCAGGCAAAATCAATACGGAATACTTTAAAAATATTTCCTATTCCAGCGCTATATTCCCAGTATGGTTTTTCGGGAGACTGGTAAATTAATCCCGAAGCATTGATGGCTCTGTTTTCATCTGAAATTGTTCCGTAAACGCCTTTTACTCCAACGATTTCCCTAAGATTTAATTTTCTCAGATACGGAATTCGGGAAAATACCTTTCCGTTGAAATTATGTTCCCATTGGAAAGTCGCATAGGTGTCGGCCACAAATTCGTAGAAATTAAGATTACTAAACGTATTATCGATTATGAAGAGTGTTTGATTTCCCGGTACAACACTCATTAATCCAAGTGGAATCTGACCATAGGTTTTTCCTAACTCCATAGTAAAATTAGAACGTCCGATGGCGCCAATAATGATTGGTTGTTTATAATAAAATTGGATTTTGTGATAATCAAAATCACTGTTGATAAATCCTTTAAAACCCTGACTGTAATTCACAAAAAAGCGGCTAAAGTGTGCATCAACGACATTTCTTTCCACGCCGTAACCAATCGTTTTTTTCTTTGGTGTAAACTCAACCTGAAGATTCACTTCCGATTGCGTTACATTACTTTTTGTGGTGGTAAACGTATTGTCGGTAAAATAGTCCAGCTTAAACGTGTCTGATGCCGATTCTAATGTACGGTACGAGAATCCAAGTTGGAATATTAAATTTTTCACCACTTCGATTTCTGCTGCTAAAGTGCTCAGATTAATATCGGTCAATTTACCATTAGAACCTGTTGTGAATAAACCTGACGAAGCATAACTTCTCCCCAAGACGTCGTTTGTCGAAGTTAAACTAGCGCCTATTTGCTCTACATCACGCCTGTTTCCTCCAGAAATTATAATTCGTTTTTTCTTGTCAATCATCCATTTTCCGGCAGCACCATATTTGAATTTATTGTCCTTAATTCCATAAGCGGTATAGCCTTCCAATCGCCATAAATCATTTGGTCCAAAATAAGTTCTTCCTCCGGTTCTAAGTCGGAGACCTTCAACTTCATTGTTCCCGATGGTGGAAAAAATTGGCCCGTAATCAAAATCTCCAATCTGAGCATAACCGCTTCCCAAGATTGAAACCAAATTATACATTTGTTTGAAACGCTTCAC
>JAYURX010000491.1:0-2620 GCA_043755965.1 Flavobacterium sp.
AAACCAAATAACAAAATAGTTCTTGAAGCCACCAATTCCCAATACGTTTTTGTTGTTGATGGTGTAGACTTCGCCGCCCCATTTATTAGTTTCAACCAATTCGGTTTTTTGAATAATTTCGCGCAGCATTCCCAATTCGTCTTCCCATTGATCGGTTCGATTCATGCTTTTAGAAATTGAATTTTACTTTTTCTTTTTCTTCTTGTCTTTTTTTTCTGTTTTAGAAAAATCAGTAGTAGCGGTAAGTTCTGCAATCTTAACAATTACATCGATTGCTTTTTGCATGCTTTCTACCGGAACATATTCGTATTTTCCGTGGAAGTTGTGTCCGCCCGCAAAGATATTCGGACACGGCAATCCCATATAAGACAATCTGCAACCATCAGTTCCACCGCGAATAGGTTTTATTAGTGGTTTGATGTCTAAGGATTTCATGGCTTTTTCTGCCAAATCAACAATAAACATTACCGGTTCAACCTTTTCTTTCATGTTGTAATATTGATCTTTGACAGTCGTAATTACAATATCTTCACCAAATTGTTTTGCGAATTTCTTGTTGAATTTTTTGGTAATTTCCTGGATTAGCTCTTTTCTTTTTTTGAATTTTTTCATATCGTGGTCACGAATGATTAACTCCAGTTTGGTTTCTTCAATGCTTCCTGATAATTGCGTTACATGGAAGAAACCTTCATATCCTTTTGTTTCCTGTGGTGTTTCATGCTTTGGCAATTCATTGATAAATTCATTGGCAATAAGCATGGAGTTTATCATTTTTCCTTTAGCATAACCAGGATGTACACTTTTTCCTTTGAAGATAATTTTAACTCCGGCTGCATTAAAGTTTTCGTATTCCAATTCGCCAATCTGACTGCCGTCCATAGTGTAAGCCCAATCCGCTCCAAACTTTTTAACATCAAATAAATCGGCGCCACGGCCAATTTCTTCATCGGGTGTAAAACCCACACGGATTTTCCCGTGTTTGATTTGCGGATTGTTGACCAAATATTCCATGGCGGTCACAATCTCGGTGATACCGGCTTTGTCATCCGCACCAAGAAGAGTTAAACCATTAGTGGTTATTAACGTTTGCCCTTTGTATAACAATAAATCCTTAAAATAATTAGGTGATAAAATGATGTTCTGTTCTTTGTTCAAAAGAATATCACCACCATCATAGTTAGGAACTATTTGTGGTTTTACATCTTTTCCCGAAAAATCAGGAGAAGTATCGAAGTGTGAAATGAATCCAATCGTTGGAACTTGGTGGTCAACATTCGAAGGCAAGGTTGCCATGATATAACCATGTTTGTCAATAGTGACTTCTTTTAGGCCAATGGTTTTTAGTTCTTTTGCCAGTTTGTTGGCGAGGTCAAATTGTTTTTTTGTGCTGGGTGTAGTATCAGAATTTGGATCTGACTCAGTATCGATAGTGACATAGCTTACAAAGCGGTCGATAATATGTTGCATTTGATTATATTTTTAGCAAATATAATTAATTACGGATTAAGACTCGAGCACAAAGTGCGAATTGTATGGGGAGCGTAGCGGAATATTAAAGATCTATCTCAAATAGCTCTGTACAAAAGTCAAAAAGGTAGTTGGGCTCATGGGAGCGGCTACGGAGGTAATGCATCGGTCCACCGCATAAGCTATTCGCACACGTGGTATTTCAGGAAACTCGTCAGCTATGACTTGTATCAGGACTTTTCGTTCCGTAGGTTTGCTTCCATTAATGAATTGGTATTCATATAGGGCTTTGCAGTTGTTTTCTACGTTGCTCCATTTCATGATTTCAATGGTTTAGTTGTGTTTTATTAGTTTTAATTTATCCCTGCAAACCCTCTTGAAATAATGTCTCAAATTTAAAAAGCAAGAGGGATGAAAGGCAATTGATTATAATTTCAGCAGTATGTAGAGTTCGCAGGCTACCACAAACACACTACATCCTAAAAGAATTTTGATAATAATATTTGTCGTTTTATCCGTTATAGTCAGGATATCTGTGCTATCAATTTTTAGAAGTTTCATTGTTGCTATATTAAAAATTAGTTATTCATTAGAACATAAACTTCATATCCAACAATAATCATACACCAAACTATTAGAACCTTAATTATGATTATTGCGGTTCTCCTTGATTTGATTAGCACGTTTTGTTCATCTATCGTAAGGTTTATTTTCGGAAGTCTCATTTATCTGTTTAAAAAATTTTTAAAAAACCTGCCCTTTTTATTTCTAATACCACTAAGAGATTTTTTCGGGCAGGATTTCTAACTCAATTTGATTTTGTTATTGTGATAAATAAAAAATAAATAACAAATCAAATTTCGAAAATGAAAATCAAAAAAAAATCCCCACTAGAGGGGATTTTTCAATTATTTTGGCAAGCGCTTTTTGGGCTAAAAATCGTATTTTCTTTCTACGGCAAATCGCAAAAAGTCGTTTTTTCCGGTAATATTGAATTTCTTTATAATGTTTTTTCGATGGGTGTCAACAGTTGATTTTCCTATGCTTAAGGTGTCAGCTATTTCCTGGGAGGATTTGCCTTCGCCAACCAACCGGAGAATTTCTTTTTCTCGCGAACTTAAGATAATGGTTTCTTTGCTCTGAAAATCTTTGG
>JAYURX010000492.1:0-2616 GCA_043755965.1 Flavobacterium sp.
TGCCGAAAAAAAATAGAACAAAAAAAAGCTTAAAGCCTAAAGAGATAAAATGAAAAAAGGAGTTTACAGCATATTAAAAGCTCGATTCTTAGTTAACGAGGACGCTACAAGAAACTGGCGTTTTATAGTTTTTCTGTTTCTGTTAGCGCTTTTGATGATAGCCAATACTCACCGATTTGAACAAAAGGTTTTTCGCATCACCGAACTGACAAATCAAGTAAAAGAATTGCGGTCAGAGTTTGTAGACAAACGTTCAGAATTAATGAAATTAAAAATGGAATCGACGGTTTCACAGAAAATGGAAGAGAGACAAATTTTTCCATCGTCAGTTCCACCACAAAAGATAAAAGTTAAAAAACCAATAGAAAAAAGTTTCTTTCAAAAACTATGGCGATAGAGGACAAACATATCTCTTACAGAATTTATTTAGTTGCCTTTAGCATCTTCCTGATGACTATAGCAATTACTTTCAAGCTTACCAGAATCCAATGGTCGGAAGGCGATTACTATAGAAAATTAGCGAAAGAAAGAACGGTGAGAAACTTTGTGATTCCGGCCAATAAAGGAAATATTTATTCTGCAGACGGAAGTTTGTTGGCTACTTCAATTCCAAATTACAATATCCGTTTTGACGCTGTAGCTCCAAAAGGTATCGATTTTGAAAAAAACGTAAAGCCGTTGTCGGATTCATTGGCAAAAATGTTGAGCAAACCAAGTTCTTTTTTTCACACCCAATTAAGAATGGCCCGTGCTAACAAAAATAGATATTTATTAATTACACGGGATTTAAGCTATACTGAATATATCAAAATAAAAGGTTTTCCACTCTTCAATTTAGGCGCCAACAAAGGTGGAATGATTACTGAGCAGGAAACCGTTCGTGAACATCCGATTGGAAAAATTGCGGAAAGAACTATTGGTTATGACCGAATTGATGAAAGCGGAATACGTGTTGGAAAAGGAATTGAATGGTCTTTTAGAAAATACCTAAACGGAAAAGACGGTAAGGTTTTAAAACAAAAAATCGCAAAAGGGCAATGGAAACCTATCCGCGATGTGAACGAAGTAGATCCACAGGATGGCTATGACGTGATTTCTACTATTGATGTTTACATTCAGGATATAGCGCATCATGCCTTGTTGAAACAGTTGAAAGAGTTCAAAGCAGAACATGGTTGTGTCGTTGTAATGGAAACCAAAACCGGAAAAATTAAGGCTATTTCTAATCTGGGAAAATTAAAAGAAACCGATTCAACCTATTTTGAAACTACAAATTATGCGATAGCAGAATCGCATGAACCAGGCTCAACATTCAAATTGGTTGATATGATTGCCTTACTCGATGATCATAAGATTGACACTAGTAAGGTTTATGATAGTAAAGGCGGAATCATTGATTACAGAGGCCACAAAGTTCGCGATTCTCACGAAGGCGGTTATGGTAAAATTTCATTGGCACGTGGTTTTGAAGTTTCGTCCAACACCGTAATGGTTCAGGCAGTTTATGAAAATTACAAAAATAATCCACAACAGTTTGTAGACAGAATTGACAGAATGGGATTGAACAAGCCTTTAGGACTCCCATTTCAGGGAGAAGGCAAACCTTATATTCCGCAACCATCAGACAAACATTGGAGTGCTATTTCGTTACCCTGGATGGCTTTTGGATATGGCGTTTCTGTAACACCATTGCAAACATTGACATTGTACAATGCCATCGCGAACAATGGCGAAATGGTCAAACCACAATTTGTTTCTGAAATAAAGGAATGGAATAAAACGATTAAAAAATATGACAAGGAAGTTATCAATTCAAAAATTTGCTCAGATGAAACTATCAAGAAACTAAAAGCAGTTCTACAGAATGTGGTAAAAAAAGGAACAGGTTCAAAGTTGTATTCCAAAGATTTCTCGATGGCCGGTAAAACCGGAACAGCACAAGCCAATTATGGTAAAAACGGTGGAAATGACAAACATTATATTTCTTCTTTCGTTGGATTCTTCCCAGCCGAAAACCCTAAATATTCCTGCATCGTTGTCGTTCACAAACCAAATACTTCGGGCAATAATTATTACGGCGCCGATGTTGCCGGACCGGTTTTCAAGCGTATCGCACAAAAGATTTTTACGGATTCGCCATCAACGAATGAAATCAAAAATCTGAATAAAAAAATCAGCAAACAGGAAGTGGCTTACGACGATTATAAAATAAAATCTAATTCTGAAATCAAAGTTATTCCAAACCTGAAAGGAATGAGCGGAATGGATGCGGTGGCGCTTTTGGGAAATTTGAAATTGAAAGTAAAAGTTATAGGCGTTGGTAAAGTAAAAAAACAATCGATTCAGCCTGGTCAAGCATTAGATAAAAACAAAACAATCATACTGGAATTATCGTGATTATTTTAAAAGACATATTATATAAAGTAGCCATCGAAGCGGTAAAAGGTTCGACAGAAATGACTATCAATAAAATTGAATTCGATTCACGGAAAGTGGTAGAGAATGATGTTTTTGTGGCCATTCGCGGTACTGTTTCCAACGGTCATGATTTTATTGAAAAAGCGGTAAATCTTGGCGCAACAGTAATTGTTTGTGATACATTCCCCGAAATCATCA
>JAYURX010000493.1:0-6065 GCA_043755965.1 Flavobacterium sp.
GCCAATCCACAGCGCCAAATCTGGATTTACGGGATTTTTTACCAACACAATTTTATCGGTTCCTGCCAAAGCATCGGCAATTTCCTGAACCGCAAATGGGTTTACGGTAGTTCTGGCACCAATCCAAAGCACATCGATATCATGCTCCAAGGCTAATTTCACATGAGCCGCATTGGCTACTTCGGTTGCCATTAACAAACCCGTTTCGGCTTTTGCTTTTTGAAGCCATTTTAACCCAATGGCACCAACGCCTTCAAATCCACCCGGACGTGTTCTTGGTTTCCAGATTCCGGCACGAAAAATACTAACATCAGAATTTTTCAATTCGTGTGCAATTTTCAAAACCTGCTCTTCGGTTTCTGCACTGCATGGTCCGGCAATTACTAATGGATGTGAAAGATTAAAATCTTCTAACCATTGTTTGTTTTCTTTTGTAATGTTCATAGCTCTTATTGTTTCCCGTTTAATATTTCCTTTATCCTGTTTGTGTTTTCCATTTCATGGAAAATCTGCTCATAATTTCCGCTTTCCAATAAGTTTTTGAATTGCGATAAATTGGCAATGTATTCTTCCAATGATTTTACGACTTGCTTTTTATTTTGTTTGAAAATGGGCGTCCACATGGCTGGTGAACTTTTGGCTAACCTAACCGTACTTTCAAATCCGCTGCCTGCCATGTCAAAAATATCCTTTTCATCCTTCTCTTTCTCAATGACCGTTTTTCCCAGCATAAACGAACTTATGTGCGACAAATGCGAGACATAGGCAATATGTTTATCATGCGATTTTGGTTCCATATAGCGGATTCTCATTCCCAAATCCTGGAATAATTTTAGTCCTTTTTCCTGTAATTTAAATGTGGTTTTTTCTACTTCACAAATGATATTGGTTTTGTCCACAAATAAATTGTGGATGGCTGCTGTTGGTCCCGAGAATTCTGTTCCTGCAATTGGATGCGTTGCCAAAAAATTTCTTCTTTTTGGATGATGCATCACGGCTTCGCATATCGGGCTTTTCGTTGAACCTACTTCAAAAACAAGGGTTTCATCTGAAATACTATCCAAAATTTTTGGCAAAAGTTCCAAAGCAATATCTACCGGAACAGCCAGAATTACGAAATCTGCATCAATGACATCTTTTAATTCCGCTTTTTGATGAATGATTCCAAGTGCGATGGCTTGTTCCAAATGGTTGTCATTAGCATCAACACCAACAATAACTGCATCTTTATCCATCGCCTGAATATCCAATGCCATTGAACCTCCGATTAAACCTATTCCTACTACGTATATCTTCATAAAATTCCAAATTTAAAAATTCCAAATTCCATTATCATTATTAAAATCTTGAGATTGCTTCTGCTATTTTTTCTTCGGTAACGCAAAGCGAAAAACGAATGTAGCCTTCGCCATTACTGCCAAAAATAGTTCCCGGTGTGATAAAAATATGCTTTTCCAACAATACTTCATCAATAAATTTTTCTGATAAAATATTTGCGGGAAGCTTTGCCCAAACAAACAATCCAACGCTATCTTTATCAAAAACACAATTCAGTTTTTCAGCCAATTTATAAATCAAATTTCTCCTTTTGGTATAAATTTCATTTTGCTTTTCGAACCAATCACTTCCTAGTTTCAAAGCTTCGATGGCGCCTTTTTGAATGCCGTAAAACATACCGCTGTCCATATTGCTTTTTACTTTTAGGACAGCATCAATCAACGTTGGATTTCCTAAAACCATTCCGACACGCCAGCCTGCCATATTATAGGTTTTGGACAAAGAATTTAATTCTAATGCAATCGCTGACGAACCTTCCACCTGCAATATGGACAACGGATTTCCATTCAGAACAAAGCTATATGGATTGTCATTTACTATCAAAATAGTATGCTTTTTCCCAAACGCAATCAGCTTTTCAAATAGTTCCAAAGTGCCATTAACGCCGGTTGGCATGTGCGGATACGAAACCCACATCAGTTTTACTTTTGACAAATCCAATTTTTCTAAAGCGTCAAAATCGGGTTGCCAATTGGTTGCTGCTGACAAATCATAATAGACTGCTTTTGCCTGAACCAATTCGGTTACCGAAGCATAGGTTGGATAACCCGGATTTGGAATCAACACTTCATCGCCTTGGTTTAAAAACGCCAGTGAAATATGCATTATTCCTTCTTTGGATCCCATCAATGGAAGAACTTCAGTATTGAAATCCAAGTCGACATTAAAGTGATTTTTATAGAAATCGGCCATGCCTTTTCTCAACTCCGGCAATCCTTGATAACTCTGGTATTCGTGCGCTTTGTCATCGAACATGGCTTTTTGCATGGCTTCGATAACGGTTATATCCGGAGCTAAATCCGGGCTACCAATGCCCATATTGATAACTGGTTTTCCCTCGGAAATGAGCTGGCGTACTTCTCGCAATTTTCGGGAGAAGTAATATTCCTGTACGCTATGTAATCTGTCGGCTGTAGCAATCATAATTTCCCGTTTTTATATTCGCCCAACACTTTGAAATGGTTGGTCATTATAGCTAAAATCTTCATGGCTTTTTCATAATGCTTGTATTTCTCAAAAACCACATCCACAAAAAAAGAATACTGAAAGGGTGTTTCAATAATCGGCATCGACTGGATTTTGGTCAGGTTCAGTTTGCAATTTGTCATCACGTTTAAAACGGTAGCCAAACTCCCTGGCGTGTCATCCAACTCAAATTTTAACGACGCTTTGTTGATTTCCTCTTTCTGCAAAGTACCAGCGTCTTTGCTGATGATGAAAAAGCGCGTCATATTATTGTTTACCGTTTGGATTTCGGGTACAATTATCGTCAAATCATACATTTCTGCAGCGGCTTTACTGGCTATGGCGGCAATGCCTTTGATTTGTTTTTGATGAATTCTTCTGGCGGTTTCGGCAGTGTCTTTGTCTTCCACCAATTTGATTTTCGGATGTTTTTTCAAAAAATCCATACACTGTAACAACGCCATCGGATGCGAATGAACTTCTTCAATTTCGCTGATTTTTTGCCCGTTCAGCACCATTAGATTCTGAATAATATCCAAATAGTATTCGCCTGTAATGTGCAACTCATTTTTGTCAATCAAAGCGTAATTTGGAATAATGGAACCCGCAATGGAATTCTCAATCGCCATAACTGCCAATTGGGATTTGTCATGTAGCAAACTATCGACAACTGCTTCGAAAGACAAGCACTCGTTTACGGAAACATTTTGATGAAAATATTCCTGCGCCACCTGATGATGAAACGATCCTTTGATCCCTTGTATTGCAATTTTTGTTTTCATAAATTCAAAAAAAAATCCCAACTCTCGTTGGGATTTATATATCGTATGTTTTACTTTTATTTCTTTACATAACACAATACTAATCCCTTTTTCTGTCCGAAGAAGAAATAAAAGAAATAGCTATAAAAGGTGTTAAATGTTTTCATTTGTTGTTTTCTATTTGGCTAATGTAAAAAATTAAAACATAGGTTTTACAAGACCTGACAAAAAAATTTTAACTTCGTTCCGTTCGGCCATTGGCCTCGGGTCGCTAACGTTTTCGTAAAAACGCCTATCTATCGCTTTTCAACTCTTGTTGGCGTGTCTTTCCCGCTGATAATACTTTGCGAACTGATAGCTATAGCTTTGATAATTTCGGTCATGTTGTCTAAATCCAAGGTTGAAACCTCATCGCTTAGTTGGTGGTAATTCGCTTCTGAATCCATTTTAGATGTCGAAATCGTATGTGCCGGAACACCAAGCGCCGCTAATGTCGCGTTATCAGAACGGTAAAAAAGTTGTTGATCAGGATAAGGATCTTCATAAAAACTGAAGTTGCTTCCTTTTAAATTCTTCTGTAAAATGGTTCCAAAGTCCGATTTTTCAAAACCGGTGATGTAGGCTGAGTTTTTATTCCATTTGCTTTCCGTACCAATCATTTCTATGTTGAACATTGCTATTACAGCATCGGCGTTGATGTTTTTGGAAAAGTATTTAGAACCGAAACCACCGATTTCTTCTCCGGTGAAAGCCACAAAAATAATCGTTCGTTCATTGTTATTCAGTTCTTTGAAATATTTCGCCAACGCAATTACGGCCGTAGTTCCCGAAGCATCGTCATTGGCACCGTTATACACTTTGTCATCGCCATAACTTTCCATTCCTAAATGGTCATAATGTGCCGAAAACACAACATACTCCTGCGGTTTTGATTTTCCGGGCAACATTCCGATTACATTATTGGCGGCTTTGCCTTTAGCTTTAAACTCCTGGCGATACGTGGTTAAATCACCAAAATACTGCAGTCCGATTTTGGTGAATTCTTTTTCAATAAAAGCGGAAGCCGAATCAATTCCGGAGGTGAAAATTTTCCTTCCTTCCATTTTATCGGACGCCAGTTCCGTTTCAATCCGGACAATTTCGCTTTTTTGGATGAAGGGTTTTATTTGGGCTTGCGCCAAAAATCCAAAAGAAAGGACTACTAAAAGATATTTTTTCATAAATCGTTTTATTTAAGGGTAAATATAAGAATCAAATCCATAACTAAAAAGAAAGTTAATCTCCGCCCTAAACCAAAAATCAAGCCAATTTCTATTTACATTTGCTACAAATATTTCAGTTATGTCGATAGAAGTCCAAAATATTTCCAAAAGTTATGGTGCACAAAAAGCACTGGACAACGTTTCCTTTTCAGTTAAAAAAGGAGAAATCGTGGGTTTTCTTGGTCCGAATGGTGCCGGAAAATCTACTTTAATGAAAATCTTGACAACATTTCTTAATGCCGATGAAGGCGTGGCCACTGTGAATGGAAATGATGTAACCGAAAATCAAAAAGCGGTGCAGCTTTCAATTGGCTATTTACCTGAACACAACCCGTTATATCTGGATTTATATGTTCGTGAATATTTGGCATTCAATGCTGATGTGTATAGAGTTTCCAAATCCCGTATTGAAGAAGTCATTCAGCTAACCGGCTTATCGCCTGAAAGCCATAAGAAAATCGGACAGTTATCAAAAGGTTTTCGTCAGCGTGTTGGTCTGGCAACCGCTTTGCTTCATAATCCTGATGTGTTGATTTTGGACGAACCAACCACCGGACTTGATCCAAATCAATTAGTTGAAATCAGAAACGTAATTAAAAACGTTGGCAAAGACAAGACTGTTTTTCTTTCAACACACATCATGCAGGAAGTGGAAGCTATTTGTGATCGAGTAATTATCATTGACAACGGAAAAATTGTAACTGATAAAAAATTAGACAAATTAGTTTCGGAAGAAAAGGAGCAAATCATCGAAGTTGAATTTGACAAAACTATTGATAAAGCTTTATTGGCAGGCTTACCAAATATAAAATCCTATAAAAACACCGGTGCAAATCTTTGGACATTAACGTTCACGACCGAAGAAGACATGCGTCCAAAAGTTTTTGATTTTGCTCACGATAATGGACTTAAAACGTTGCAAATTAGTTTGAAAAGCAAAAACCTCGAACAAATTTTCAGGGAGAAAACGAAGAAGTAGTAATTAGTAACTAGTGAATAGTAATTAGCTGTAAAAACTAGTCACTAATTACTCTTTACTAATCGCTCTATTGCGGATAAATGACTCTTCCTTGGTATAACTCTTCTACCTGAACTATAGGTGGCACATTTCTTAAAACTATGTTTCCTGTACTTACCATTTTACCGCTAATACTTTGAATTGGATTGACAATCATGTCATTGGAACCACGATGGTAAACCTGCATATTTTGAACAGTAAAATCGCCTGCTTCTATTCGTCCATCGCCAAAATAAAAATTAAAATTCGCTGTATTGGTTTGTCCTGAAATATAAAACCGGGTTACATTATTGTTTGCTATATTCAGATAACCATTATTAACATTCAATATAAAATCTCCTGTTCCTGCGCCAGCTTCTCCGTCGCCATCTTCGTCCATAGCGATGAAACTCATGTATGGAAAAGTCAGTGAACCATTCGAACTTATGTTCCTATCTGTTTTAGAATAAACCTCCTCCAAGGTAGGTGTAGTTACCAAAATCTTGGTCGTTCCGAACGCAC
>JAYURX010000494.1:0-6061 GCA_043755965.1 Flavobacterium sp.
CATTTTTTATCGAAGTGCGGCAAGCATAGGTTACCAAAATGCCGTTGGGTTTTAAAACTTTAAACATATTGGCAAATATCGATTCAGACCAAAGTTCGGGTTGCACCCTAAAACCAAAGGCATCAAAGTAAATCAAATCAAAAGCAGCTACATCCTGAATCTCCTGAAAAAACTGTTTGCGTTTAGTGAGTGCAAAAGTATCAGAAAGCGCATGCTGTTGTTCCCAACTGCATTCGTGCATCTTTTTGAAAATTGCGGCATCGCTTCCACTAATTTCTTTTGGGTAGTTCATTTGCATGGCTTCATCCATTTCAACAGGATAAGCCTCTACTCCAACATAATCTATAAGTTGCTTATTTATTTTAGATTTTATATAGGTGACAAAACAATTCAAACCCGTACCAAAACCTATTTCTAAAACAGCAATGGGTTTTGCTTCGTCAATTCGCAAAGGCTCGGGTACATCGAAAAGTGAGAGCCCATTTTTAATGAATACGTGATACGCTTCCTGAATGGCGCCGTGTTTTGAATGGTAACTTTCATTCCATTCAGGCAAATGAATGGTAGTAGAACCATCCTTTGTCTGGATAATTTCCCGTTTCAAATTATAATTTTATATACAATTTTTTGATTCTCGGAATTGGACCGCCGCATTTATTTTCGTGACACTTTAAGCATTCATCAACACCGGCATTAAAATTGGCTTTGACATTTTCGGGGTCGCTATAGAGTAACCTTTGGGCGGCTATGTAGTCTTTTGCTTTTTGTTTAAAGAACAAATCGTTTTCTGTTTCGTCTGTAAATTTGGCCGTATGGATTTTTAAAAAATGCTCCGGAAACTGTCCGATGGCTTCGCCTTTCTGAATGCGTTCTTTTACACGTTTACTGTCAACGTACATCTGTTCCATCAACGCTGCCATTTCTGACATCTTATACATTTCGAGTTTCTTTTCTTTGCCGGGAGAACATTTCTCTTCTTCAACCTTCTCCACTTTCTTTTGACAGGATAATAAACCAAAAACCAAAACAAGTGCGACTATTTTTTTCATTTATGCTGAATTTATTTACTGCGTCAGTCGCTATGCTCGTGCCAGTATCTTTTAGGAGCTATATCCCGCTTTCCGCGCTACATGGTAGCTAGCTACAATCGGGGCTAGTTTATTTACTTTTACTAAAAAATATTTTTAATGGGAGTTCAGTGAACTTCGTTTCAGTACCTTATTTTTTGATGTAAACACCATCGGCCAAAAACGCATACGTTACTTCGGGTTTGGTTATTTTTGCTATTTCGGCTGCAGATTTTCCGCCATCTTTGGCATAATGCCGTAACGCTTCAACAGATTCAACATCAACAAACGCTTTTCCATTTACAATGGCTTCGCTATTATCGGCATTCAACGGAACAAAGAAACCATAGTCCTTAAATTTCACGAAGGATTTATCGTCACCTGCCAGTTCCATTTTCATCCAACAACCTTTCTTTTTACAGACCGCTTTTATATTAGATTGAAATTGTACATTAATCGTGTCACCTTTCTTAAGTTTTTTATACTTTTTCAACATTTCGTTTTTAGTATAGATTTTGTTCACCTTGAAATTGTCACCAAATAAGGCATACTCCTTACTATTAAAAGCCTTTGTTTTTTTCTGCGCTATTACAGAAGTTCCAAAACAAAGTAACAGCATAACGAGGATAATATTTATTTTTTTCATAAAAGAGAGTTTTTAATGTGTTGCGAATATAAACAGTTTAAATAAAAACCAATAACATGTTAACAATTATTTTAAGTTTTTAGTAAGAAATAAATCCCTCAAATACCCTGAAAAATGACATTTCAAAAAATGTTTCCAATTTTTTTTCTCGATGCAAATTGGAAACATATTTTCATTAGTTTTACAAAAACTAACAACACTGCTATAATTTTCAGGAAACAACTTATAACGAATTAACTGTCAATGATTTGAAGTGTTTTCTGAATTAAATCTATTATTAAATGATGTTAAAAACTACTTACGAAATCGATATAGTTAGAGCCCATTCCTCTAAAATTGACGAAATCGATTTTGAAAACCTTGCCTTCGGAAATGTATTTACTGATCATATGCTGATTTGTGATTTTAAAGAAGGTAAATGGCAAAGACCAATCATAAAACCCTACGAACCTTTCTTAATTGATCCTTCGGCAAAAGTTTTCCACTATGCACAGGCTATTTTTGAAGGAATGAAAGCCTATAAAGACGAAAATGATGATGTTTGGCTTTTCAGGCCGGACCAAAATCTGGATCGTTTCAATAAATCGGCTGTAAGAATGGCGATGCCTGAAGTTCCCGAAGAAATCTTTATTGGTGGTTTAAAAACCATAATAGATATGGAAAGAGACTGGGTTAAAAAAGGATTGGGAAACACCCTGTACATTCGACCGTTTATGATTGCGATTGGTTCGGGCGTTATTGCACAACCTTCAACACAATATAGATTCATGATTATCCTTTCGCCTGCCCGTGCTTATTATTCGGGTGAAGTAAAAGTAATTATTGCTGAGCACTACAGTCGCGCTGCTAATGGTGGCATTGGTGCTGCTAAAGCAGCTGGGAATTATTCGGCACAATTTTATCCTCAAAAACTGGCACAGGAAAAAGGATTTCAACAAATCATCTGGACTGACGATGCTACCCATACCAAACTGGAAGAAGCCGGAACGATGAACGTTTTCTTTAGATTTAATGATACTATTTGTACGGCACCAACTAGTGAAAGAATTTTGGATGGCGTAACCCGTAAAAGTATTATTGCTATAGCGAAACGCGATGGTATCAAGGTGGAAGAACGTTCGATATTGGTTTCTGAGTTGATAGAAGGTGCCAAAAACGGAAGTTTAAAGGAAATCTTTGGAGCAGGAACCGCTGCGGTGGTTAGTCCGATTGTGGGTTTTCAATACCAGGAACAGTATTATGAGTTACCGAAAATTGAGAACTCTATTGCGTTGCAATTAAAAGAAAAGCTGACCAAGATTCAATATAAAATGGCTGAGGATACTTTTGGGTGGACGGTTAATGTGTAGTGTTCAGTTTTCAGTGTTCAGTCCCGAAGCTTCGGGATAGTGAGCAGTTTACAGATATAGAACTTCGGGGAAACCCGGAGTTTTTTTGTGATGGAAAACCCTGCCGAATATTTTCGTATCTTTACAACACAGAGCGAGGCGACTGCTTACCGGTGTTTTTATTTAACCTACGAATAAATCTGAAATGAAAAAATTACTTTGTTTAACTACGATTGTGTTGATGTCTTTTTCAACCTTCCAAAATGAGCCGATGGATATAATTGGAGTGAAAGGGCCAATTATATTTAATAATACCCGCTATCACCTTTCCACGGTACAAAGACCAAACGTGGATTATTATTTTCAGGAATATGTGCCTATCGATGAGACCGTAAAAAAATTTAATCAATTAATTACAGTAAATGTTTTTATAAGGAATTCGAGCCTCGAAAATGCTGTTCAGCAAAAAGCAGGAGAACTGAACAAGCGGATGGAAAAAGACAAAGTCTGCAATTATAGTATTACCCAAGGTCCGGATGGAAAAGACAGTATTATTGATTGTGTATTAAGCTATGAAAAAGACGGAGAAATAACAGCTGCTGAATTTGTAATTTATAGATTCAAAGAAATCGAATTACAGAATCACACAAGAGCAATCCTCATCTACTCCTATTCTAAAAGAAGCTATGACAACGATATATTCGATTTTTTCACCAGTTTGCCAAAGGACAGAAAAGAGTTGTTGGATTTAATGAGTTTGCAAGAGTTGCCGAAAATCAGAATTAAAGAATAAACTGCCTTATGAGAAAAATAATCTTAATCCTTTTGTCTATTATCACTTTAGCGAATTTAGTATTGCTCATTATTGGATTCACCCAACCAACCTCATCATTATATCCTTATCGGTTGGTAATTGGGATTTCACTTATTGTATTTGGTGGCTTTTTGAGACGGCATATTGTGTTGTATAACAAAACTAAGAAACTATAAATTTTATAACCTTTCCGTTACTGGTTGTAACAGTTTCTAATTACGGTTTTATAATTTTAGAAAAAAAGTAAATGAAGATTGCGACATACAATGTCAATGGGATAAATGGAAGAATTAAAGTTCTTCTGCGTTGGCTACACGATACGGATCCCGATATTGTCTGCTTACAGGAACTGAAAGCCCCACAGGAAAAATTTCCCGAAAAAGCCATTAAGAATGCCGGTTACAACGCTATCTGGCATGGGCAAAAACAATGGAACGGAGTTGCTATATTGGCTAAAGGAGACATTCAGGAAATTGGCAAAGGACTTCCTGGTGACGAAACCGATTTACAAAGCCGTTATATAGAAGGGCTTTTTAATAATAGCATTGTAATTGTCTGCTTATACCTTCCCAATGGCAACCCAGCGCCAGGTCCAAAATTGGATTATAAACTGGCATGGTTTAAAAGACTGCGAAAGCGTGCTGCCGCACTTTTGGAATTTGATGTTCCAGTTATTCTTGCAGGTGATTTTAATGTAATGCCGACAGAACTTGATGTCTATAAACCGGAACGTTGGGTTGATGATGCGCTTTTTCGTCCTGAAGTAAGAAGAGAGTTTAAAAAACTTATTGATAGCGGCTGGACGGATGCGATACGAAAATTATGTCCTGACGAAGTAATTTATACCTTTTGGGATTATTTCAGAAATGCGTACCAAAGAAATGCCGGATTACGAATTGACCATTTTTTATTAAATACAGTCGTAAGTCCAAAACTCATTTCCGGTAATGTAGATAAGGAAGTACGAGGTTGGGAGAAAACCAGCGATCATGCACCGGTCTGGATTACATTAGAAATGGATTAAACAATAGGATTTATTCTAACTATTATCTTAGTATCTCCTCAAAACTTGGTTTAAAATAGTTTGGCCCCTTAAGTACTTTACCATCTTCGCGGTAAATCGGCTGGCCGTTTTCGTCCAGTTTGCTCATATTAGAACGCTGGATTTCGTCAAACACTTCTTCTATTTTGTGTTGCAGTCCATGTTCTAAAATCGTTCCGCAAAGAATATACAACATATCACCAAGGGCATCCGCTATTTCAATTAAATCATTATTTTGAACGGCTTCCAGGTATTCTTCGTTTTCCTCTTTCATTAGGTTGAAGCGAAGCATATTTTTTGATTCTCCTAAATCACCTTTCATTTCGTGGCTTACACCAAGACCGAATGAAGTATGAAATTCTTTTACTGCATTAATTTGTTTTTGCATTTTGTATCGAAATTTTTTGTTGATGCAAATTACAACTTTATGATACATTTGAGTAAATTTGTTGAAAATTTGAAATAAATGTTCACAACTGGTCAATGGACTTTCGCCGCTATCTTTTTTGTTTGTTTTGTAATCGCTGCTTTTTTTGCATATGGAAAAGACAAAGCACTTCACCAAAAGGTTTATAAGGGAAGTTACAAGATTCTGATTGCTTTTCTGCTTTTTATAGCGTTGCTGTTTGTTATTAAGATTGTAAGGAAGCATTAGCAAACCAAGTATTACTTTGCTATTTGGATTTCCGCCAGTGCGGGAATGACAAGAATTATTTTAGCCCATGGCGGTTATAGCAGTGGAGAATCATTGGCATATTTGCACCAAAAAAATATCAATGCCTATATCCCCAACTTCTGACAATACAAACCCGAGCGAGAAGGCTTTATTTTAATAAAGAATTGCATCAATATGAATGTATAAAAGAAGGTTCAAGCAGGGCTATTTTACTATTTAAAGGAGAAAAGACCGATCGTAAAGGTTACACTAAACGCACCTATCGAAGCAGTGAGAGCGATTGTAAAAATTGCCCACTGCGAGAACAATGCTGCGGCAAAGCCACCAAGTTTAAAAAGATAGACGACAGCATCCACAAAGAGCACTACGACCGCATGCACCAAAAACTCACACAAAACCCACACTACGCCAAGAAAATGGTGCGAGTGAGGAGTAAAACGGTAGAACCTGTAATTGGAACATTGGTCAATTTTACCAATATGAAGCGT
>JAYURX010000495.1:0-6061 GCA_043755965.1 Flavobacterium sp.
ACTTCAACTTCGGTGAAAATATTATCTTTATCTTCTTCCGCCACAGATTCGCCTTTTTTCTGCTCAATTTTTTCAGTTCTTGTTCCAAATTTGATTGGAATCGGCATGAACTTGTTATACTTGGTCAACAATTCACGGATTTTAAATTCTTCTAAAAATTCTAAAGAATCTTCCGCAATGTGAAGAATAATTTCTGTTCCTCTTTCAGTTTTGTCCGATGGTTCTAAAGTAAATTCCGGACTTCCGTCACATATCCAATGTGCTGCCGGTTCATCTTTATATGATTTAGTGATGATTTCAACTTTGGAGGCTACCATAAATGCTGAATAAAAACCAAGTCCGAAGTGACCAATAATTCCTGAATCCTTGGCAGAGTCTTTATATTTTTCAAGGAATTCTTCAGCACCGGAAAAAGCAATCTGGTTGATGTATTTTTCGACTTCTTCGCCAGTCATTCCTATACCTTGGTCGACAAGATGTAATTTTTTGCCTTCTTTGTCAATTTTAACTTCGATAATGGGGTTGCCATATTCAACTTTGGCTTCTCCTATGCTGGCTAAATGTTTTAATTTTAGCGTCGCATCCGTTGCATTGGATACCAATTCACGCAAGAAAATTTCGTGGTCGTTGTATAAAAACTTCTTTATCAGCGGAAAGATGTTTTCTACGGATACATTAATTTTTCCTGTTGTCATATTTAATTTTTTTTTAGGCCTGCCAGCCGGCAGGCGGGTTAAACGATTTGGAAACAGACTACTCAAAACTGATACCAATTCAATTGCTTCTGACAAATTGGCGCAGTTAAAAATTCTTGTTAATTTTGAAACAATTTTCCAATATAATGTAAATCCAAATGTTAGAATCGCTGTATATTTGTGGTAACTAATTTTTAAAACTCAAATACGAATGAAAAAATTTATTTTAATAATTGCTTTGGCAGTTTTGATTTTATCCTGTAAATCAAAATCGGCTACCGACACCAAACTGGATTCTAAAACCCAGGTTGCGATGAAGGGAAACTGGACCGTTACCTCTGTTACTTATCCTAATTCAAATGTGATAAAAGTAAACTCTTTTGAGTTGGCTGATTCACAATGTTTTGTTGGAAGTAAATGGAAATTTGTTTCAAACAACAACAAGGGAAACTTATCGCTTAACAGCCCAAAATGCACCTCTTATAGCACACCTATTACATGGTTTGTCAATAAGGACAAACAATTTATTTTGAAAGTTTTAGATGAATCAAAACCAAGAAAAGTAAAAGATGGCTATGTTTTAAAAGTTGCCAATGTAACAGATAATTCCTTCCAGCTTATTGACCAAATTGATGTTGCGGGAAAAGCAACAGATGTAGTTTACCAATTCAATAGAAATTAAATTAAAAATCATTATGAAAAATATAAAAACAGTTGTTCTAGCAAGTCTTTTCCTTTTAGGAAGTTTATTCACAGGTTGCGACTCAGTTAGGAATGCCAATAATACACAAAAAGGTGCCGTAATTGGAGCTGCCGGAGGTGCTGTTATTGGTGGAGTTTTAGGAAATAACATCGGTAAAGGCGGAAAAGGAGCTCTAGGAGCTGTCTTGGGAGGAGTGATTGGTGGAGTTGCCGGTGGAATCATCGGAAACAGAATGGACAAACAGGCACGTGAGATTGAAACAGCTTTGCCTGGCGCACAGGTAGAAAGAGTAGGAGAAGGAATTAGATTAGTATTAGGAGAAAATTCAGTTCGGTTTGATACTAATGAATCTACTTTAACTGCTACTGCTAAAGCTAATTTAGATAAACTGGTTCCGGTTTTTAACCAATATCCGGATACCAATATAAAGATTTATGGATATACTGACAGTACCGGTACCGCAGAATATAATTTGGGATTGTCTGATCGAAGAGCCGCTTCCGTTAAATCGTATCTGTCTAGAAGCGGAATAAGTGCCAGTCGTTTTACTACTATTGGTTTAGGGATTGCGGATCCAATTGCAACGAATGATACTGCAGAGGGAAGAACTCAAAACCGTCGAGTTGAATTTGCTATCATTGCAAATGAAAAAATGGTTCAGGACGCTCAAAAAGAAGCAGGGAAATAATTCTGGTTTAAACTAATTATAAAGAGCGTCCATTAGTGGGCGCTTTTTTTTGGACAAAATTTAACAAAACTTTTTGTTTAAGTATTTGTAGTAATCGTTAAACAGTTTGTAACTTTACAGTTCAATAAATAAAAATAGTATGGCAACAACAAAAACTACCAATACAAAGAAAAAACAGTTGAATGATCTTCAGATTGTTTCATTGTATATGAATGATGTTTTAGAAATGAATGAAGAACCCAAGAACGTTTTTGTTTTTTGCAAAAAGCACAATATAGAAGAAATTGATTTCTATTCTTTCTTTGGTTCGCTTGATGCCCTTAAGAAAGCTATATGGGTGAAATTTTTTGAAAATTCAGTAACCACTATTGAAAAAGAGTCAACTTTTGAAACCTATTCCGATAAGAATAAATTACTTACTTTATATTTTACATTGTTTGAAATTCTCACGCTGAACAGAAGTTATATTTTATTTTCCTTAAAAGAAAATAAAGAAGGGCTGAAGAATTTAAAAAGCTTGACAGCTTTTCGAAACCATTTTAAAGAGTATATCGTAACTAAAATAAAATCAAAACCGTCAGAGCCATTTGGGAAAGTAGCAAAAGTAACCGAACCCGTTTTCTCTGAAGGCGCTTGGCTTCAGTTCTTTTTTTTATTGAAATTTTGGATGGATGACACGTCGAAAGGTTTTGAAAAAACGGATGTTTTGATTGAGAAATCAGTGAATACTGTAGTTGATTTATTAGATACAAAGCCTTTAGAAAGTTTATTCGATTTGGGAAAATTCCTTTGGAAAGAAAAAATGCAATAATGAAAACATTAGATAAAATTCCAACAGGAAAATTAGAACGCGCTGGGCAATTAGTCAAAACGGGAATTAAAGTCGGAGGAAACTATGTTGCCTATTATGGTGAAAAAATGGTAAACCCTACTTTAAATCGAGACAAATTAAACGAAAACAATGCAGAAGATATCTACGATGGTTTAAAAAACCTGAAGGGAAGTGCTTTGAAAGTAGCTCAGATGCTTAGCATGGATAAGAGCATTATGCCACAAGCGTATGTCGATAAATTTTCTTTGTCGCAATTTTCAGTACCACCATTGTCAGCGCCATTGGTTCGAAAAACATTTAAAAAATATTTAGGGAAATATCCCGAAGCTATATTCGACACCTTCACACCGGATGCCACGAATGCGGCGAGTATCGGTCAGGTACACAAAGCAACCAAGGATGGGAAAAATTTTGCTGTGAAAATCCAATATCCGGGAGTGTCGGATAGCATAAGTTCTGATTTAGCTTTGGTAAAGCCTTTTGCAACACGAATGTTTAATTTGAAAGGTAAAGATTCAGAGAAATATTTCAAAGAAGTAAAAGACAAACTACTAGAAGAAACCGACTATGTTTTAGAACTAAAACAAAGTATAGAAGTCTCAGCGTTGTGCGGAAAAATTGAGCAATTGCGTTTCCCAAAATATTATCCTGAATTATCATCTGAAAAGATTTTAACCATGGAATGGATAGAGGGCGAACACCTTTCCGAATTTACTGCACACAATGAGGATAGAGTAAAAAGCGATAAAATAGGGCAGGCACTTTGGGATTTTTACATGTACCAAATGCATCATTTGAAGCAAGTACACGCCGATCCGCATCCGGGAAATTTTTTGATTGATGCCAATAGCAATTTGGCAGCAATTGATTTTGGTTGTATGAAGAATGTTCCCGAGGAATTTTATGTTCCCTATTTCGAATTGGCAAGACCTGAAATTATTGATAATCCGAAATTGTTTGTCGAAAAATTATATGAATTAGAAATTTTGAGAGCTGATGATTCTGAGAATGAATTGGCTTATTTTACCAAAATATTTCATGAGTTACTGAGTTTGTTTACTAAACCATTTCATGGTTATTATTTTGACTTTTCTGATGAAGATTTCTTTGGGAAAATCGCTAAAATGGGAGAAGAGTTTGCAAAAGATTCGCAATTGCGAAAAATGAACGGGAATAGAGGTTCGAAGCATTTTTTATACATCAATAGAACCTTTTTTGGACTCTATAATTTATTACACGATTTAAAAGCACGAATTAACACTAAGTCATTCGAAAAATATATTGCATAATATAAATTTGTTATTGGTTAGGTTGGTAAGAGCGATTCTCAGTAAAATGGGTTTCGCTCTTATTTTTTTATCTGATTTGTTTTACTTCAAAATAGGTTTTCCCGGAATAGGAATCTATATTAAATATTTTTTTTATTTCATTTTAGATTGCTCAACTTTGTACATCAAGTAGAGCTATGCTAAAAGTCGAAAATATCTCATTCTCCTATCAGGGACAGCCAACCATCAGTACCATTTCTTTTGCATTAGAAAAAGGAAGGAATATGGCAGTTATCGGTGAAAGCGGTTGTGGAAAAAGTACGTTGCTTAAACTTATTTATGGCTTGTACGACTTAGATAAAGGGCAATTATTTTGGAATGATATTGAAGTTTTAGGCCCTAAATATAATCTTATTCCGGGAATGGACTTCATGAAATACTTGGCACAAGATTTTGATTTGATGCCATTTATTACCGTAGCCGAAAATGTTGGAAAATACCTCTCAAATTTTTATCCGGAGAAAAAAAATGAACGGATTGCCGAATTATTGGAAATTGTAGAAATGACGGAATATGCCAATGTAAAAGCAAAAAATTTAAGTGGAGGACAGATGCAACGTGTAGCCTTAGCGAGAGTTTTAGCGCTTGAGCCCGAAGTGTTATTGCTGGACGAACCTTTCAGCCATATTGATAATTTCAGAAAAAACAGCCTGCGCAGAAAACTCTTTGGGTATTTAAAAGAAAAAAAAATCACTACCCTATTTGCTACGCATGACAGTTCGGATGTGCTTTCTTTCGCGGATGACGTTTTGGTTTTGAAAGATGGGCTACTTATGGAAAAAGGAAATCCAAAAAACATCTACGAAAACCCAAAAAACAAGTACATAGCGTCTCTTTTTGGCGATGTAAACGAGATTGAAATTGACGGTAAAATACAATTCATTTATCCGCATCAATTAGAGATTGTAGCGAAATCAAACCTGAAAGTTGCCGTTGTAAAGGCTTATTTTTTAGGAAGCCATTATCTAATTGAAGCCAATGATATGGTTTCAAAAATCTTCTTTGAAAGTCCAAATGAAATTCCAATCGGAAGTAAAATCCATTTAAAAAAGAAACCCTGAAATTTTTTATTTTTAGGGCGTCTATTATCTATCTTCTATTCTCTATTTTCTTTTTATCAGTTTTTCAAATATTTCTCTAAGAACTGATCTTGTTCCCAAAGCAAATGAAGAATGTTTTCTTTTGCAACATAACTATGCGCTTCTTTTGGCAACAACACCAATCTAACCGGAGCTCCCAAATTTTTCAATGCTTGGAAATAACGTTCCGACTGTAATGTAAATGTCCCCGGATTATTATCAGCATCACCATGGACCAAAAGCATTGGAGTCTTCATTTTATCGGCAGTCACAAATGGAGACATTTCGTTATAGATTCCAGGAACATCCCAATAATTTCGTTGCTCACTCTGGAATCCAAATGGTGTCAGGGTTCTGTTATAAGCACCACTTCGGGCAATTCCACATGCAAAAAGATTAGAATGTGTCAATAAATTTGCGGTCATAAAAGCTCCATACGAATGGCCACCAATAGCGACTTTCTTTCTATTTATATAACCCAGTTTTTCTACAGCGTCAATAGCCGCTGAGGCGTCATCAACCAATTGTGTCATAAACGTGTCATTTGGCTCTGTTGTTCCTTCTCCAATGATTGGAAATGAAGCATCGTCAAGTATTGCGTAGCCTTTGGTTACCCAATATACAAACGAACCATAATACGGAAACGTAAACTCATTTGGGTTTTTATTGCTTTGTCCGGCCGAGCTTTTATCCTTGAATTCTTCCGGGTAAGCCCAAATCAGCAATGGTAATTTTT
>JAYURX010000496.1:0-2601 GCA_043755965.1 Flavobacterium sp.
CATTTAGCTTGGTTTATAGTGTTGTAAATTTCGATAAAAATAATGAAAATCATCACTTTTTTTCAGATTGCTTAATTGGTGTTAAAAAATTACAAAAAGTTACAAAAAAGTTGAGAAATCAGATTGCTTCGTTCCTCGCAATGAACTACTTTTGTTGGCTCACTCGAGGTCAATAAGACCGAACTGAGCGAAGCTAAACACAACTACACAATGAGCACTACAAAAACAATCCAATCGGCACTGATTTCAGTCTTTTCAAAAGACGGATTGGAACCGATAGTTCGCAAACTACACGAACAAAACGTCACTATTTATTCCACTGGCGGAACAGAAGAATTCATCAACAATTTGGGAATTCCCGTGGTTCCGGTTGAAGAAGTTACCTCTTTCCCGGAAATTCTTGGCGGAAGAGTAAAAACATTGCACCCAAAAATTTTTGGCGGTATTTTAAACCGTCAGGATAATGAAACCGACGTGGCGCAAATGAAAGATTTTGAAATCCCGCAAATTGATTTGGTTATTGTCGATTTATATCCGTTTGAAAAAACAGTGGCGTCGGGAGCAAGCGAAGCCGATATTATTGAGAAGATTGATATTGGCGGAATTTCGTTAATCCGTGCTGCGGCTAAGAATTTTAATGATACCGTTATTGTGGCTTCGGTAAATGAATATGCAATGTTATTGGATTTCATTTCAGCTCAAAACGGAACTACCACTTTGGAACAAAGAAAACTGATGGCAACCAAAGCCTTTCATGTTTCTTCCCATTATGACACGGCGATTTTCAATTATTTCAATACGGATGACTCGAGCGAGAGCGAACAGGCGAAGCAAACGATATTCAAAGCCAGTATCGATAACGGGCAGATTTTGAGATATGGTGAAAATCCACATCAAAAAGGCTTTTTCTTTGGTGATTTTGATAAAATGTTTACGAAACTCCATGGCAAAGAGTTGTCCTATAACAATCTGTTAGACGTTGATGCGGCAGTGAATTTGATTTTGGAATTCAAGGATAACGAACCAACATTTGCCATATTAAAACACAATAACGCTTGCGGACTGGCAACAAGAAACACTATGGCAGCTGCTTATCTGGCAGCTTTGGCAGGCGATCCAACTTCGGCTTTTGGTGGTGTTTTGATTGCTAATGGAAAAATAGATTTGGCTACAGCCAAGGAAATAAACTTACTTTTTTGCGAAGTTGTCATTGCACCGAATTATGATGACGAGGCGATTGCCGTTTTATCTGAAAAGAAAAACAGGATTATCTTGATTCAACATGAAGTGGAATTGCCTAACAGACAGGTAAGAACGTGTTTGAACGGTTTATTGGTACAAGATAAAAACAACATCACGGACAATAAAACACACTTAACTTACGTTACTAATACAAAGCCAACCGAGCAGGAAATTGACGATTTATTATTTGCTTCAAAAATTTGTAAAAATACCAAATCAAATACGATTGTATTTGCAAAAAACAGTACATTAGTGGCATCAGGAACAGGTCAAACTTCAAGAGTAGATGCGCTGAAACAAGCGATTGAAAAAGCGACAACTTTTGGCTTTGATTTGAAGGGTGCAGTGATGGCAAGCGATGCTTTTTTCCCTTTCCCGGATTGTGTTGAAATAGCGCACAACGCAGGAATTACGGCAGTTATTCAGCCCGGAGGTTCGATAAAAGATGAATTGAGCATTACTTTTTGTAATGAAAATAAAGTTGCAATGGTATTTACAGGAACACGTCATTTTAAACATTAATTTGTTTAACTTTGTCCGTTAAAATAGATTAAAAATAATATAAACGTTTAAACCCCTAAAAAACTTATGGGATTTTTTGATTTCATGACCGAGGATATAGCAATTGACCTTGGTACCGCCAATACTTTAATTATTCACAACGACAAAGTAGTCATCGACAGTCCATCGATTGTTGCCCGTGATAGAATATCTGGAAAAATCATTGCAGTTGGTAAAGAAGCCAACATGATGCAAGGTAAAACCCATGAAAACATAAAAACCATAAGGCCTTTAAAAGATGGCGTTATTGCCGATTTTGATGCGTCTGAAAAAATGATTAGCATGTTCATCAAAAGTATTCCGGCTTTGAAGAAAAGAATGTTTACTCCTGCATTGCGTATGGTGGTTTGTATTCCTTCTGGAATTACTGAAGTGGAAATGCGTGCGGTAAAAGAATCGTGTGAACGTGTAAACGGAAAAGAAGTTTATTTGATACATGAGCCAATGGCTGCGGCAATTGGTATTGGTATCGATATTATGCAACCCAAAGGAAACATGATTGTTGATATTGGTGGTGGAACAACAGAAATTGCAGTAATTGCTTTAGGTGGAATTGTATGTGACAAATCGGTGAAAATTGCCGGTGACGTTTTTACCAATGACATCGTTTATTATATGCGTACGCAACACAACTTATTTGTTGGAGAAAGTACCGCTGAAAAAATTAAAATAGAAATTGGTGCTGCGATTGAAAATCTTGAAACGCCACCAGATGATATGTCTGTTCAAGGAAGAGATTTATTGACAGGAAAACCAAAACAAGTTGAGGTTTCTTATAGAGAAATTGCAAAAGCATTA
>JAYURX010000497.1:0-2598 GCA_043755965.1 Flavobacterium sp.
GATGGACAAATGCCTATAAACAAGAGATTATTGAAAGCAGAATTTTGTCGAGTGAACTACTTTTTAATTTGGTTAAAAAAAGCGAAAATAAGGTCAAACAATTTATTTCCGCCTCAGGAATAGCGATATATCCTGAAAGTTTTGACAAAGCCTTTGACGAAACTACCAAAGATACAGAAGATAGTTTCCTTTCTAATGTGGTCAAAAAATGGGAAGAAAGCGCCAACCGTTTTCAGGTTTTAGGTATAAAAGTCTGCAAACTCAGAACCGGAGTTGTACTTTCTAAAGATGGCGGAGCTTTACCCGAAATGGTAAAACCTATAAAGATGGGTTTTGGAGCAGCTATGGGGAATGGCAAACAAATGCAATCCTGGATACATAGTAATGATTTGGTTGCTATGTATTGTTTTGTGATAGAAAATCAATTGGAAGGTGTTTATAATGCAGTGACACCAAATCCGATAAGTAACCAAGAGCTAACAACTGTTATTGCAAAGACGCTAGAAAAACCTCTTTTTTTACCCAATATTCCACAGTTTATACTGAAGCTACTGCTTGGCGAAATGAGCTATCTGCTTTTTTCCAGTAAAAATGTAAGTTCATATAAGATTAGGCAAACTGGTTTTCAATTTCAATTTCCGGAGATAAGGCAAGCCATTACTGATTTATACTCATAAAAAAAGTGCTGTTGAACAACAGCACTTTTTTTACTATAAAGATTCTTGAATTAATAATTTTTTACAGTGATAAGCTAACCTTAATTGAATACCTACGCATTCTTGAATAACAAATTTACTCTAAACGAAATCGTAATAGTCTTAAAATTTTATTAAAGTTTTATTAAAATTCTCCATTTATTTTCAGGACTAAATTTTTTTGTTGGTACAAAAATGAATGACAATTTGACATTTTTAAAGAATTGGCAGTACTTTTGCTTTCCAAAAAGTCATCAAAAAAATGAAAAATATTTTTAAAAATAAAAATTCAATGAATAACGGAAATACAGAAAAAGAACCAATTGTAGATGAAAATACATCTGAAAACATTGTAAATGAAATTGAATCTGCAACCGAACTAACGGTTGAGGAAAAGCTACAGGAAGATTTAGCTACTGAAAAAGATAAATTTCTCCGTCTTTTTGCTGAATTCGAAAACTTCAAAAGAAGAACGGCAAAAGAACGTATCGAGTTGTTTAAAACTGCCAATGAAGAAGTATTACAAGCGATGTTGCCGGTATTGGATGATTTTGACAGAGCAATGATTGAAATCTCAAAAACAGATAATGATGTTCTGTTGAAAGGTGTAGAATTAATTCATGAAAAATTAAAAAACACACTAGTTTCGAAAGGTCTGGAACAAGTAGAAGTAAGGGCAGGCGATGCTTTCAATGCTGACTATGCCGAAGCTATTACCCAGATTCCGGCGCCTTCAAATGATTTAAAAGGTAAAATTGTTGATGTAATTGAAAAAGGATACAAACTTGGAGATAAAATAATTCGTTTCCCAAAGGTTGTAATTGGAAATTAAAACCTTTTGAATAGAGCCGAAATTTATTTCGGTTTAATTATTTATAAAAAATTATGAGCAAAAAAGATTTTTACGAAATACTAGGCGTTTCAAAAGGTGCTTCTCCGGAGGAAATTAAAAAAGCTTACCGAAAAAAAGCCATTGAATTCCATCCTGATAAGAATCCTGGTGATAAGCAAGCCGAAGATAATTTCAAAACAGCTGCCGAAGCATACGAAGTATTGGGCGATGCCGATAAAAAAGCTAAGTATGATCAATATGGACATGCAGCTTTTGACGCTGCAAGCGGTTATGGTGGTGGACATCATATGAATATGGATGATATTTTCAGCCAGTTTGGAGATATTTTTGGAAGTGCTTTTGGTGGCGGTGGATTTGGCGGCTTTGGCGGAAATTCCGGAGGGCAACGCAGGATAAAAGGAAGTAATCTTCGGATCAAAGTAAAATTGACTTTAGAAGAAATTGCCAATGGTGTTGAGAAAAAAGTAAAAGTAAAGCGAAAAATTCAGGCTGCTGGTGTAAAATATAAAACCTGCTCGACCTGCAATGGTCAAGGTCAGGTTTTGAGAGTTACCAATACTATTTTGGGCAGGATGCAATCGGCGACAACCTGTAATGTTTGTGGCGGTTCTGGGCAAACTATAGAAAGCAAACCTTCCAATGCTGATGCTCACGGAATGATAGTGGAAGACGAAACCGTATCAATCAAAATTCCGGCAGGTGTTGTTGACGGAATGCAATTGAAGGTTTCCTCTAAAGGTAATGATGCTCCGGGAAATGGAATTCCGGGGGATTTAATTGTTGTCATTGAAGAATTGGAGCATGAATTTTTAAAGCGTGAAGGTGAAAATCTTCATTACGATTTATATATCAGTTTTGCGGAAGCAGCACTTGGTGTTTCCAAAGATATTGAAGCCGTTACTGGTAAAGTAAGAATTAAACTAGAAGATGGTATTCAATCCGGAAAAATTTTGAGATTAAAAGGGAAAGGAATTCCGAGTTTGAATAATTATGGGAATGGCGATTTATTGGTACATATCAATGTGTGGACTCCAAAAAACCTAAGCAAAG
>JAYURX010000498.1:0-6023 GCA_043755965.1 Flavobacterium sp.
CCAAAAGAAACATGGATGTGAAAACACTCGTGGAAGAAGTAATCCAATTAGACGAAAACAGAAGAAGCACACAAGTAGTTTTAGACAATACTTTGGCGGAAGCCAACAAACTTTCATCTGCCATTGGCGATTTAATGAAAAGTGGTGAAAGAGCCAAAGCTGATATTTTGAAATTAAAAACAGTTCAGTTAAAGGAAACAAGCAAGGAACTTTCTGAAAAATCAGAAGCTCTTGCCAATGAACTTTTACAAAAAATGTATCAGTTACCTAATCTTCCGGCGGATATTGTTCCTGTCGGGAAAACTCCGGAGGAAAACCTTAACGTTTTTGAAGAAGGTACTATTCCTGTTTTGCACGAAGGCGCACAGCCACATTGGGAGTTGGTAAAAAAATATGACATCATTGATTTCGAATTAGGCGTTAAAATTACAGGCGCGGGATTTCCTGTTTACAAAGGGAAAGGAGCCAAATTACAACGTGCACTGATTTCTTATTTCCTGGATAAAAATACCGAAGCCGGTTATCAGGAATTTCAGGTGCCCCATCTGGTAAATGAAGCTTCTGCCTATGGAACCGGACAATTGCCTGACAAAGAAGGGCAAATGTACCACGATGCCACAGACGATTTATATTTAATTCCAACTGCGGAAGTTCCTGTGACCAATATTTTCCGCGATGTGATTTTACAGGAAAGCGAATTGCCAATATTGTGCACGGGTTACACACCCTGTTTCCGTCGTGAAGCGGGTTCTTATGGTGCACACGTTCGCGGTTTGAATCGTTTGCACCAATTTGACAAAGTGGAAATAGTACGCATCGAACATCCCGATAAATCGTATGAAGCTTTAGACGGAATGGTTGAACATGTGAAAACAATATTGCAGGAATTAAAGTTACCCTACAGGATTTTGCGCCTTTGTGGTGGCGATATGGGTTTTGCTTCGGCTTTGACCTATGATTTTGAAGTGTTCTCTACAGCTCAGGATAAATGGTTGGAAATCTCTTCTGTTTCCAATTTTGAAACCTTTCAGGCGAATCGCCTAAAATTGCGTTTCAAAGGAAAAGAAGGAAAAACGCAACTGGCTCACACCTTGAACGGAAGTTCTTTGGCGTTGCCAAGAGTTTTAGCCGGAATCCTTGAAAATTACCAAACTCCGGAAGGTATCGTAATCCCGGAAGTACTGCGTAAGTACACCGGATTTGACATCATCAATTAAAAGTTAACCTGCCTGCCGTAAGACAGCTCTTTATTTAACATATCATTGTACTAATCGGTCACAAAATGTGTTACTTTAGTACACTGTTCGTTTCTACTGAAAATCCATGAAAAAAATTCTCGTTATACTGGTGTTATTCGTTTCGTTTTGGGTTAATGCCCAAAACGAGCAATTGGCGAATAATTATTTTGACCGCGGGGAATTTGAAAAGGCTTTAATTATCTATCAGGATTTGTTGAAAAACCAGATTGGAAATTTTAATTATTTTCAACGAGTTGTAGAGTGTTATCAACAGTTGCAACAATACGACAAAGCTCAAAAAGCTTTAGAAGACCAACTTGATAAATTCAAGCAAAATCAATTATTTGTTGAATTAGGTTATAATTATCAGTTGCAGAAAAACCAGGAGAAAGCCAAAAAATATTACGATCAAGCCATTGATAAAATCAAAAAAAACGCGGCTGAAGTCTATGGAATAGCCTATCTTTTTGAAAGAAAAGCCCTGATAGATTATGCGCTTTTGGCGTATAAAACAGCCTTGGAAAAAGACCCGAAATTGACTTTCAATTTTCAGATGGCCGTGCTTTATGGGCAACAGGGCAATACCGATCTGATGATTGATACTTTCCTTCAGGAAGCGTATCAAAACCCGCAAAACCTTCCGTTAATCCAAAATCAGTTATCGCGGTTTATGACGGAAGAAGTCGATGCTACTTTTATCGAATCGTTGAAAAAAGCGCTTTTACTCAGAGCGCAAAAAACGCAGGATGTTTTTTGGAATGATTTTCTAAGCTGGCTTTTTGTACAGCAAAAAGAATATGGCAAAGCCTTTATTCAGCAAAAAGCGATTTACAAACGAAATCCGGAATCTTTCGCCAATATTGTGAATTTAGGACAAATGGCCATTGAAGACAATGATGCCGATTCGGCTAACGATATTTTGAATTTTGTACTGGAAAACACCAAGGATTTAGAATTGCTGATTCAGTCGCATTCCTATTTAATAGAAATGAAAATTGACCATGCTTCCGAGAAAGAGTATCCGGCCATTACAACAGAATTAGATACACTGATTAAAGAATTTGGCGTAAGCCCTTACACGCTTTCACTTTTAAAATTGCAGGCTGACTTTAATGCTTTTCATTTGAACAATTCCGAAAAAGCTAAGGCTATTTTGAAAAGCGCAATGGAAATGCCGGTCAACGATTTTCAATTGGCCGATGTAAAAATGGAATTGGCAGATATCTATTTATTTGAAGAAAAATTCAATCAGGCGTTGATTTATTATTCTCAGATTGGTGAAGACATGGGCGGCGTTATAATTGGTCAGGAAGCTAGTTTAAAAACCGCTAAAACCAGTTATTTCAAAACCGATTTTGCATGGGCAACACATCAGTTAAAAGTCTTAAAGTCGGCATCGTCACAGTTAATTGCTAATGACGCATTGGATTTGTTTTTATTAATAAGCGACAACACGGTGGAAGATTCTTTACAGGTCGCTTTAAAGAAATTTGCGCGTGCTGATTTTCTTTTATATCAGAATAAAAAGAAGGAATCGCTGGCAGCATTTCAACTGATTTTAAAAGAACACAAAGGGGAAGATATTGAACCTGTAACGCTTTTACGCATTGGAAAAATATATGAAAAACTAGGTGACTTTGCCAATGCCTTAGCCAACTATGAGGCGATAATCACCAAGCATAAGGAATGTATTTATATTGATGAAGCGCTTTATTTTTCGGCAGAAATTTATAATACCCAACTCAAAGATCCGGAAAAAGCAAAACCACTTTATGAAGAAATTCTCACCAAACATGAAGACAGTATTTATCACGTCGATTCCCGAAATAAATATCGAAAACTTCGAGGTGACACCAATTTATAACTATTTGTCACCCTGAGCGCAGTCGAAGGGCCAAATCCCAAAAGTAACTTAGAGATGATTTTATACAACGTTACCATCAACATACATGAAAGCGTTCACGATCAATGGATGAAATGGATGCAGGAAAAACATATTAACGATATGTTGGCAACAGGAAAATTTTCATCAGCCCGAATGGTAAAGGTTTTGATCGAAGAAGAAATGGGCGGAACTACTTATTCCATTCAATTCGTTACCGATTCCAAAGAAACGTTGCAGCGGTATTATGATGAAGATGCACCTAAACTCAGAGCCGAAAGCGCTTCGTTGTTTGGTGACAAAATGCTGGCCTTCCGAACAGAATTGGAGTTGATATCAGAACATTAAACAAAACACGCTTTTGTCATTCCCGCGAAGGCGGGAATCCATTAACAAATAATATAGAATGCAAGAGTTTCGTCAATACTTCATTTATATTTTAGCCAGCAAGAAAAACGGGACTTTATATATTGGAGTAACAAACAGTATAGAAAGAAGAATTGAAGAACATAAAAACAAACTAGATCCAAACTGCTTTACAGCGAAATATAATGTAAACGTGTTGGTTTACTTTGAAACTTTCCAAAATATTGATGACGCCATTAAAAGAGAAAAACAACTCAAGAAATGGAATCGACAATGGAAAATAAACTTGATTGAAGAAGAAAATAAAGATTGGAAAGACCTATCTGAAGATTGGAATAATTAATATAGATTCCCGCCTGCGCGGGAATGACAAGCAGAGTGAGCATGAACGACGTAAGAGCCAAAAAACATCTCGGGCAACACTTTTTAACAGATGAATCCATTGCCCGAAACATAGCCGACACATTGAATTTTGAAGGCTATGACATTACTTTGGAAATTGGTCCCGGAATGGGTGTGTTGACCAAATACCTTTTGGAAAAACCAACCACAACCTATGTTATAGAAATTGACAGGGATTCTGTGGAATATCTGGATGCGCATTATCCAAAACTGCATGGCAAAATCATTTCCAAAGACGTTTTGAAATACAATATCAACGAAGTTTTCGAAGGAAAACCATTTGCCATTATTGGCAATTTCCCGTATAATATTTCGTCCCAAATTGTGTTTAAATGTTTGGAATTACGTCATCAGGTTCCTGAGTTTTCGGGTATGTTTCAAAAAGAAGTAGCTGAACGCATCTGCGAAAAAAAAGGAACCAAAGCCTACGGAATTCTATCTGTCTTGGTTCAGGCTTTTTATGAAGCTGAATATCTGTTTACGGTTAGTCCCGATGTTTTTAATCCACCGCCAAAAGTAAATTCAGGTGTTTTGCGCTTACGCAGAAAAGAAAATTTTACGCTGCCGTGTAATGAAAAGTTATTCTTTTCGGTAGTGAAAACCGGTTTCCAACAACGCCGCAAAACATTGAGGAATAGCTTAAAATCCTTCCAACTTTCGGATAATTTAAAAGAAGATACTATCTTTGACCTCCGTCCGGAGCAATTAAACGTTGAACAGTTCATAGAACTCACTCAAAAAATAGAAGCCAATGCAGTTTAAAATCAGCAAAGAACTCTTAGCGCAAATCGAGCAGCTCATTCATCAAAAAAATGACCAGGAATTGGCTGTTTTGTTGAATGATATGCACCATGCCGATATTGCTGAGATTTTTGATGAATTAGAAATTGAAGAAGCGACTTATATTTTTAAAATTCTTGACAGTGAAATAACTGCGGAAATCCTTCCCGAACTGGAAGATGACGTTCGTGAAAAAATCCTTCACGGTCTTTCTGCTAAAGAAATTGCAGAAGAATTAGATGAATTGGATACCGATGATGCTGCTGATATTATCGCCGAACTTTCGCAAAGCAAAAAAGAGGAAGTAATCTCGGAGTTGGAAGACGTTGAGCACGCTAAAGACATTGTCGATTTGCTGCGCTACGATGAAGATACGGCCGGTGGTTTGATGGGGAAAGAGATGGTAAAAGTTAATGAGAACTGGAACGTACTTACCTGCGTCAAGGAAATGCGTATTCAGGCTGAAAACGTTACCAGAGTTCATTCTATCTATGTTGTGGATGATGAAGACAGGCTCAAAGGCAGATTGTCGCTCAAGGATTTACTGACGACTTCCACTAAAACGCCTATCAGCGAAGTATATATCAAAAAAGTAGATTACGTAAATGTAGATACGCCAAATACCGAAGTTGCCCGTATCATGCAAAAATATGACCTGGAAGCAATTCCGGTTGTGGACGAAATGGGCAGATTGGTTGGCCGTGTTACCATTGATGATATTGTGGATGTAATTAAGGATGAAGCCGACAAAGATTACCAGTTAGCAGCGGGTATTTCTCAGGATGTTGAAGCCAATGATAGTATTTTAGAATTAACAAAGGCTCGTTTACCTTGGTTGGTTTTAGCATTATTAGGTGGATTTGTAAGTGTAAAAATGTTAGGATTATTTGAAGGTGCTATGTTAGAACATGGCGAGTTATTTTTCTTTACACCATTAATTGCCGCCATGGCAGGAAACGTTGGTGTTCAATCCTCAGCAATAATCGTTCAGGGTTTAGCCAATCACTCTATTAGTGGTTCCATTTTTAACCGACTGTTAAAAGAAATTTCATTAAGCCTTTTAAACGGAATCATACTCGCCACCATCCTTTTTATTGGGAGTCATTTTCTTTTGGGTGTTGACGCTAAAATTGGAATGATTGTTACCATTGCTTTAGTTTCTGTAATTATTATCGCCTCACTCATAGGCACGTTTATCCCACTTTTACTTGATAAATTTGGTATTGACCCTGCATTAGCAACTGGACCATTTATTACCACAAGCAACGATATTTGTGGGATTTTAATTTATTTCTCGATTGCTAAATTGATATTAGGGTTTTAAATAAAAAAACTTTCAAAAATGAAAGTTTTTG
>JAYURX010000499.1:0-2586 GCA_043755965.1 Flavobacterium sp.
CTAAACCTGAAAACTCAACCTTATCGGAAAGTGCATTCGCATAATTAATCGCCATTTTTTCGGCACCGCCAATTTCTAATGAGTCAATAATTTGAACTATTCTCATGATTGTAAAAGCAGTTTGATTTCGGCTTCAAAAACATCCATAGTAAACTGTCTTGACCATTGAATTGCCTTAATTACTTTATCCTGATACAAACTATTATCGTTTAGCATTGATTCAATGTTTCCAACATCGTGCTTCAATTTTAAATGAAGCAATAATCCTCTTTTACCATCTTCCAGCATATTTGGAACACAGGAAACCCTTGAAGCTATTGGCAAACAACCCCAAAACATTCCTTCGGCGACAACTTTGGGCCAACCTTCGCTCAATGATGGTAAAATTACAAAATGATTTTCACAGTAAGTTGCTTTAATAGTTTCCTGATCTTGATTGCCTTTGAGAAAAACAATCTTCCCTAATTCATTTTCGGAAATATAATTCTCAAGCATCTTTCTTTCATTTCCTTCACCATAAATAGTCAATTGAACATTATGGCCTTTGCTGTATAATTGTTCAACTAATCTAATGGCATATAAAGGTTGCTTGCCATTGGAAAGTGTTCCGACAAAAAGAAATAAAATTTTACCTTTTAATTCTCTTGGCTTTACTTCTGTTTTATCTTTTTCAAAATAACTTGCCGTAAAGAAAGGTTTGATATTCTTAGTGCTGTTTTTCCATTCGCCATAAACCAAAACCTGCATGTTCTTGGTCAACAATGTATTGTTCAAAATCCATTTTTGAAAACGATAACTCAACGGCTGCTTAGCGCTTAAATCCCAGTTACCGGCATACTTGGCAGTTTTAGGTTTGGAAGGAAAAAGAATCTGAACTAAACAACCCAATAATCCAATGTTTCCCGGGCAACGCAAATGAATATGGTCGGCTCTTTTCATCGTTTGGTATATTTTCCAAACTATGCCTAGCATAACCATTAAAGAATATAAGGCGTTTTTAAAACTGGAAATGTCAAAATTAGCAACGGCAACAAAGTTTATTCTCTCGTGTTGATAAAACTTCTGGATTTTTGTTTTTGGTGTAGCATGTAAAGGCGCCACAATTAAAACTTCGGAAACGTTCTTTATCCATAAATTCATTTCACGAACATAAGGTTCATAACCAAAATAGTTTCCTAATTCTTTGCCATGAATGACATGAGTTATTATGGCAAGCCTCATCTTACTTTATTTTTTTTGCATTACCATGGTCAAATGCATGCATTTAAACAAATGGCTGTCTGATGTAGCCGACAAATCCCAGTCTTTTTTATGCCATTTTCTTCCGATCCTCTGCTTTTTATCTTCAGAAAGAAAGGGTATGAAATTCATTAAAAAATACCATTTGGCTTGACCTAAAAGTCCATGTCGCTCAACAATATTGAAGGTTTTGGCAAATTTAGCATAGGTCGCTTTTGTAAATGGCCATTCCCAATCTTTATCGGATTGAAACGGACGATAGAGCACACGCATGATTTTTATCGGCAAACTGGTTTCCAATGGATCATAACTTACAATTACGCCACCAGGAGCCAATTTTTCATTGAGCTTGGCAATTAATACATCGGGGTTTTGAAAATGATGCAAAACGCCATAAGCATAAATGATATCAAAATCCTTTTCGGCAAATTCTTCAGAAAGGAAATCAGCAGCAAAGGCTTGAGCATTTGGATAGGGTTTTATTCTTTCGGCAAGTCGAGCAATAGCAACGTCACTCAAATCTAATGCAATAAATTTTTTGCTGTTTTCTGCCAAATATATACTCCAGTGATTGCCTGCATAACAACCTAAATCCAACACTTTTTTATTCGATAAATCTCCAAACCAAGTTTTATGGATTTCATAAGATTCGCTAAGAATGCCGATGTCTTTACGTATTTTTTTTAGAGTTTTTTCCCGGAAATAATACCAAATTCTAGTTGGTAAATTCCTCCGGTCACTTTTATTGTTATAAAAATCTTTTTGCTTTTTGTTGATTTCAATAATTTCCTCTTGCGTTTTCATGTATTTCTAATGAGGTTTATTAATAAGTAAAGAAAGCCAACCTGCCATTCTTCCAGCAAACTCGGTGAAGGCTTCCTTTTTTTTCTGAGTGGTAAATATATTGCTAAATCTGATAAATGCCAACAATAATACAACCGCATTCCATTTAAATTTAGCTTTTAATGAGGGATTTGGATATTTCACTCGCCAAACATACCAGCCGTTTCTGACAACCATCTTGCCATACTCATATTTGTTGGGTCTACCCGATTGGTCATGAAAATGTCCCAACTGTGCATTGGTATTAACAAATAATTTACCCGTCCTTGAAAGCCTAAGAGTAAAATCGGCATCTTCATACAAACCATAACCTTCAAAATAAGTCGAAAAATTGAAGGTGTCAAACACTGATTTTTTAAATGAAGATACGCCGCCCATTAATTGTTCTACTTCATATACCTTGCCAGATGGCGGTAAAAAACTGACGCTTCTTCCATTTGAAAATTCAGGTAAAAATCCGGGTTTTGTATTACTGTCCAATCCAAATCTTTTGCGCATTATAAA
>JAYURX010000500.1:0-2581 GCA_043755965.1 Flavobacterium sp.
TCTAATGGACAGGAAAGCGCCGCCGGAGAAATGCTTTTCCATATACCAAAGTCAACACCTTTTTGATCCTGCCGAACCATCCACCGAAGGAACATATTGATGCGCTTTGCGGCCGAACCCTGCATAGGATCAGAAACATGTTTCATCGTTCTGGCCTGATGGGAAACTTCAAAGAACAGCTTCTTGAATTCAGCTATAGCAGGCTGCATGGATAAAGGCTGTTGGTTTTTGGCGAAAGCCAATTCCAGTCCGTTATGAGTGGTATAAATATGCTGCAGGGCTTTGATAAAGGTTTTAAAATCGGCGCTGTTAAATGTACGATGTACAAAACCGGCTGTGTTTTCCAATTGGGCATCGGTATGGCTCATTACAAAATCATAGGGAGAATCTCCCATCATAGCCATCATCCGTTTGCTGTTGTTGATAATCATCTTGCGGTTGCCCCAGGCAATGGTTGCCGTTAGAAAACCGGCAATTTCAATATCTTCCTTTAAGCAGAACTGATGAGGAATCTGAATAGGATCGCTATCGATAAAAGCGGTAGTATTGTACTGAATAACTTTTTCGTCAAGGAATTCCCTGAGTTCGGCCTTATTCATGTCCGCTTATTTTCTGAGAGTAAAACCCATCATTCAAATCGGTACTTCGCTGCTGCGGAATATAAAAAAAGCCCTGTTCAAAATACTTTACTTGTAAATCATTGACACATGGTAATTTCCCGTTTCCGGTTATCCAAAAGAAGGAATCGTCAATGGGAGTCTGATAAATCATATTGCCGACACTCGAGCCTTTAAATTTCGGGTTCCATTTTGAGTTTGGCTCCGGAATGGCAATATTCTTTAAATGAAAGGTGCTGTTTTGGGTCAGCAATCCATTTGCTGTCAAGCTTCCAAAAGACAAAGGAATAAAGACTAAACCCCCAACAATCAAAAGGCTTAGTGCATACAGACTGAGTATCCATTTTGGGTTGGTAATCCATAACGAGAGCAATAACAACAAAAAGAACAGCGTAAAATATACATAGAAACGATATTGAGGTGAACTAATGCATAACAAAACCGCCAATACTAAAAAAACGAAATAAATAGTCCAAAGGGCTTTTGGCAAATGCTTTTTGAAGATAACAATTGGTGTAACAATTAGTGTCAGTACTGACAGCACACCTATATAACCCGCCATGCCATTGTATAAAAAGTAGTGTTTGACTAAATCCAAGAGCGATGCATCGTTAAAAGCGCTGTTAGCAATATAAAAGGAATTCAGCATGCTTTTGCTAAAGAAGAAATCCATAATCACTGACGGAACCGTGTAGTCGAAGGCATCTATCCTGAAACATAGTAATGGAAACAAAGGATAACCTGTGAGCATAGTGTTTTTTAAAACAAATAAGAGTAAAACCAAACTACCAAGGCACAGTATGGGAACCAATTGTTTCTTCACTATAGCAAAGTGATTTACCAATAAAATCAAAGGAAACAATAGTAACACAGCCGCCGTAATCTTTATATAAACGACAAAAATAGCGAGGATTGCAATGATAAGGAAACCATCATTAGTTGCTTTGTTTTGGAGATACATTGAAAATAATATAAAAGCAAAAATATACACCGGAAAATCAGGAGATGGTGAACTGATAAACTGAAACAGAAACGCATAGGTCAATGGCAGCAGCCCAAAGACTAAATCCAATCGATTTCCTTTGGTAAAATAGGAATGTAGCTTCTGAAATGCAAAGAAATTCCCCAGCAGCAGGCAAAACCCATTTAAATCATTAAACCGGTCATACAAGAATGAAAAGCTGTACACGCTTTGGGTAATGTGCCAGCCACTGGTTTGCCCGAAGAACAAATGCAGATTGGCTAATCCTTTTACAAAGCCATACTCATTCAGCCATTTAATTGTTTGTATATAATAGCTTTCATTATCGATAATAAATGGCAGCGTAACGCTTTGGGCCAATATAAAAAAACTGCTGACAGCAAAAAGTATTTTAACATGTAAGGAGAATGATTTGATTTTGGACAATGTAGTTTGCAAAACTAAAGTAAAGACCGCTTGGTTGCGGTACCAAAAGAGAATTGACAGCAATATTAAAAAGGCATGAAACGTTGCAGCAATCGGACCATAGAATGCCCATACAGTCGCTGCAAGCGTAATTGAAAACAACCCTAAGATGGAAGTTACCACAACATCATATTGCTGTAGACGTAAGGCTTTAGAAAATGCAATACCAAAGCTAAATGCCGTGAAAAAAATATAGATCCAACTTAGTAGAATTAGTATCATATCGTTAAACGATTAGTCCATCTTTCATAACCAGCTTTCGGTCAGCCATGTTGGCAAAAGCCTCATTGTGTGTAACAATAACAAAGGTTTGTCCAAATTCATCCCTTAATTTAAAAAACAATTGATGTAAGTTTTCTGCCGAAGCCGTATCCAAATTTCCGGAAGGCTCGTCGGCAAAAATAACATCAGGTTTGTTTATCAAAGCACGGGCTACAGCCACACGTTGTTGTTCACCGCCGGAGAGTTCATTTGGTTTGTGATGCATTCTATCTGATAAGCCAAGATAATCCAGCAA
>JAYURX010000501.1:0-2577 GCA_043755965.1 Flavobacterium sp.
CTAATTGATAGTGCCAAATGTGTAAATAGTCTTCACTCCAGATGGAATTTGCTAAAAATAATGAAAGCAGTGTACAAGCAATTAATATAAATCCTCCCGCTTTTTTACTTTCAAAAAATTCTCCGAAAAGTTTTGTAATTTCCATGGTTCAAAGATAAAAAAAAGCATCCCGAAAAGGATGCTTTTAAAGTATGATAATAAAGGGTTTTGTTTTAAAGTGCTGTAATTACGAATTCTGAACGTCTGTTAAGTTGGTGTTCCGGTTCTGTACATTTTACATTATCTGAACATGCATTTACCAATTCGTTTTCACCTAAACCTTCAGATGTTAAACGATCGGCAGCAATTCCATTTTTAATTAACCAGTCTTGGGTAGATTTTGCTCTTCTTTTTGATAATTTATCGTTATAAGAGAAGGAAGCTCTACTATCCGTATGAGAACGAATGTTAATTTTCATTGATGGATTTTGGTTCAATACATCCAGTAATTTAGCTAAATCCACAGCGGCGTCCGGTCTGATGTTCCATTTATCCAAATCAAAATAGATGAGATTGATTTTGAAACAATCGGCCAAATCATCACCAATTTTAACTTTACAAGTAGATGTTTTAAGCTCAATATTAAGTTCTGTTTTACCAGTTTCTTTACCGATAATTACGGAAGGTTCTTTGGTTGTATAGTCTTCAAGAGAAGCTCTCACATAATATTTTGTACCACAAACGACTTCAAGGAATTCGTATTTTCCTTCTGCATCAGAAGTGGTTTCCTTAAGCTGATTGAATTTTTCATCAAAAAGAATCAATTTCACATTAGGTAATACAGCTTTAGTATCTTCATCAGTAACTACACCAAAAAGGATTTGATCACACCAAATTGGTTTGCTTTCAACAAATTTGTAGATATCATCGCTTCCTTGTCCGCCATCTCTGTTAGAACTTACGAATCCATTTTTAGTTTTAAAATTAATGATAAAGGCAAAATCATCTTTTGTACTGTTTGCTTCTTCACCAACATTTAAAACATCTTTAAAATTAAGGCTGCCGTCCTTTGGCAATCTTGTGATAAAAACATCAAATCCACCTAAACCCGGCTGACCATCGGATGCAAAGTATAACTCGTTATCGTCAGAGATAAAAGGATACGTTTCCCTTCCTGCGGTGTTAATCGATTCTCCAAGATTTTCAGCATTGCCAAAGCTACCATCCTCATTTATTTTTACTTTAAACAAATCCGATTGTCCAAGAGTTCCGGGCATATCAGAAGCAAAATATAATGTTTTTTCATCAGGTGATAAGGCAGGATGCGCTACCTGATAGCTATCACTATTAAATGGAAGTGGAGTGATGTTATCCCATTGACCTTCTTTATTTACAGTGGCTTTATAAATTTTTAAAAGCGTTACCTTACTGGCATCAAAACCTCTTTTGTCAAGAAAATTGTTACGGGTAAAGTAAACCGTTTTTCCATCCTTTGTAAAAGCAGGAGTGTCTTCATGGAATTTAGTATTTATTTTTTTGCCAAATTTACCAACAGCGCCAAGAGAACCATCTTCTGCTATAGGAGAATCATACAGATTGGTAAAGTATTGACCTGTCCAGGTATGAATTCTTTTCGAAAAATTCCCGGTATCACGGGCAGATGAAAACACTACTTTGGTTCCCATAAAGGCTGTTCCATAATCGGAATACTTCGTGTTTATACCTGCATTTTCGATTTTATAGCGACCGGAATTCTTTTTAATTTCGGCTAAATAATCTCTATTTTGAGAGAGTAGTTTTGCTCTGCTGTCATTCCCGCTTTTTTCTGAAAACGTCACTAACATGGCAGCTGCTTTATCGTTTTCCTTTACAGCTTTAAGTGTTTGGGCAAAACGATAATAGAATTCAGGATCTTGTTCCGGATTAGTTGCATAAAGTTCAGCATACCATTTGTTTGCTTTTTCTAATTCAGCATTAAAATAGTAGGCATTTCCTATTTTGAGAAGCATATCAGGTGATTTGTATCCTTTTTCATAGATGCGTTCATAGGTCTTGATGGCATCGATATAAGCGTATTTTTCATACTCTTTATTACCTCTTACTTCCATTTTTTTAACAGCCTGGGAATAACTATTCACGCAAGTGATAGCTAACAGTACTAAATATGTAATTTTATTTTTCATAATGTGGGGTATTAGAAGAATCTAGGTGATACCATTTTACTAACTTTAGTGAACAACTCAAATCGCAGGAATACCTCATGAGAACCTGAGTTATAATTTCGTAATTCTGTTGTTTCCATGTCGTAACTGTAACCAATAAATAAACCATCGGTTATTTGAAAACCTACTAAAGCACTTACAGCTGCATCCCAACGATACGCTCCACCAAGCATTAACTTGTCAAAGAATAAGAAGTTGGCTGAAGCATCTACCTGTAAAGGAGCACCAGTTACCAGTTTAGTTAAAACTGCAGGTTTGAATTTTATAGAAGGTCCTATATCAAAAACATATCCACCAATAAAATAGAAATTCATTCTTTCCTGAAATACCGCTACATCATTATCATTGTATTTTGAGTCCTGCAGGAAGTTTGGAA
>JAYURX010000502.1:0-2573 GCA_043755965.1 Flavobacterium sp.
TCCCGAAAAAAGCTATTACAATTATTGCAGCAACGATGCACCGAAGAAGGCGTAAATCTTCATTTTGAACAAAATATAGAAGAGGTGTCCCAATTCAAAAACAGCGATATCATTGTAGCTTGTGACGGAATCGGAAGTGCCATCCGAACACAATTTGCCAATGACTTTGGAACCAAGATTTCGCTAAAGGAAAACCGCTTTGTCTGGCTCGGCTCAACCAAACCATTGGATGCTTTTACCTATTTCTTTAGAACAACACTTCACGGATTAATTGTGGCCCACACCTATCAATACCAACCCGGAATGAGCACGTGGATTTTTGAATGCAGTAATGAAACCTGGCAAAAACACGGATTTGAGGTTACCAATGAAGAAGATACGATTGCCAAAATAGCTGAAATCTTTAAAGAAGAATTGGATGGCCACGGTTTAATATCAAACAAATCGCACTGGCGCCAATTTCCTCATGTTACGAATGAGAAATGGCATCACAACAATATTGTTCTCTTAGGCGATGCCAAAGCTACAGCGCACTACTCTATTGGTTCCGGAACAAAACTGGCAATGGATTCGGCTATTGGTTTATCTGATGCTGTGGTCGCCAATCCGACGAATATACAAGCTGCTTTTGAACAGTATGAAAAAACCCGAAGAAATACGGTGGAAATGATTCAGCACGCCGCTTTGGTTTCGTTAGACTGGTTTGAAAATATGGACAGAAACAACCAACATCCGTTTTATCAGTTTGCGTTTGGATGTATGACACGAGCGAAAAAAGTCACTTATGAAAACCTTCGCTTACGCGATAAATCGTTTACGGATAAAGTTTTAAAAGAATTCAATGGCAATTTCAATAGCAATGGCAATAATCAAATTTTGCCCGCGGCATTTACTAAGTTCAAACTACGCGATTTAGAACTCCAAAATAGAATTGTAATGTCACCAATGGGACAATATTCTGCCGAAAACGGATTGGTCAAAGATTGGCATTTGGTACATTACGGAAGTCGTGCAACTGGTGGTGTTGGATTGATTATAGCGGAAACGACAGCGGTTTCAGAAACAGGACGCATCACTTTAGGTTGCGCCGGAATATATACTAAGGAACAACTAGTTAAATGGAAATCAATTACCCATTTTATTCATAAAAATACCCAAACAAAAATCGGAATCCAGCTTGGGCATTCGGGAAGAAAAGGCGCTGCGAGAAAACCTTGGGAAACAGAACCAATACAAAATCCATGGGAACTAATTTCGGCATCTCCGATAGCTTTTAATGAAAGTTCCTCTTCCGAAACTTCGGAACCAAAAGAAATGAATTTGGCAGATATGGATTGGGTTACAAACCAATTTGTTCAGGCGGCAAAAAATGCGGACGAAGCGGGATTTGATATGATAGAGTTACAGGCTCATCATGGATTTTTGTTAGCTTCTTTCCTATCGCCTTTAACAAATATCAGAAAAGATGAATTTGGTGGAAGCGTTGAAAACAGATTAGAATTTCCGTTGAGAGTATTCAATGAAATGCGAAGCGCTTTCCCAAAAGAAAAACCAATGTCGGTTAGAATTTCTGCAACAGACTGGGCGGAAAATGGAATTTCCGAACAAGACGTATTGACGATTGCAGCTGCTTTCAAAAATGCCGGAGCCGACATCATCAACGTGTCTACCGGAAATACGGTCGCTGTACAAAAACCACAAACCGGTAGAATGTGGCAAACACCTTTTTCTGATTTGGTTCGGAATACAATTCATATTCCAACCATTACTACAGGTTACATTCAGGATATTGACCAAATCAACACCATCATTCTAAACGGAAAGGCAGATTTGGTCGCATTAGGCCGACCATTATTGGCGGATGCTAATTTTGTTCGAAATGCACAAGCCTATGAGCAATTCGAAACGAATGATATTCCAAATCAATATAAAATGGGAACCTCTCATTTGTATCCGTTAAAAGCTGCGGAAAGAAAACAAGTGGAAAACATGAAAATCGCGTTAAAACCAAAGAGCAACAAGAAGTCATGAAACATTACGCAGACAATTTCGCTCACGAACATTTATCAAGTCCGGACTTACAGCCCGATTATGTTTTTCTGGATTTGCCTCAGTTCAATCGTCCCGAAATGTTGAATTGTGTTGATAAATTATTGGATAACCACATCCGGGAAGACCAAGGAAATAATCCTTGTATCAGAACCTTTGAAACCACTTGGACGTATCAGGATTTATACGAAAAAGCCAATCAGATTGCTCATGTTTTAGTAGACGATTTAGGATTGCAATCGGGAAACAGGGTTTTAATCCGCTCTGCCAATAACCCGATGATGGTGGCTTGCTGGTTTGCCATTTTAAAAGCGGGTGGAATTGTTGTCGCTACAATGCCTTTGCTTCGTTCAAAAGAGTTAACCACGATAATTAATTGCGCCCAAATCTCACATGCTTTATGTGATAAAACATTGCAGGATGAGATGAATTTGGTCAAATCTGATTTTCTGAAACGGACTTCTTTTTATGATGAATTGGAAACGTTGGCAGAGACCAAGCCAAAAACATTTACCAATTATCAC
>JAYURX010000503.1:0-2570 GCA_043755965.1 Flavobacterium sp.
AATACACAGGCCGTATTTAGTTTGCGTGGAAAGCCTTTGAACTCCTATGGAATGTCGAAGAAGATTGTTTACGAAAATGAAGAATTCAATTTGCTGCAGGCTGCATTAGATATTGAGGAAGACATGGGCGATTTGCGTTACAACAATATCGTAATTGCTACCGATGCCGATGTCGACGGTATGCACATTCGTTTGTTATTGATTACATTCTTCCTGCAGTTTTTTCCTGAGTTGATTAAGGATGGACATTTATATATTTTGCAAACGCCCTTATTCCGTGTGCGAAACAAAAAGGAAACTATCTATTGTTATAGTGACCAGGAACGGGTTGATGCGATTGAAAAACTAAAGCCAAAACCGGAAATCACCCGATTCAAAGGATTGGGAGAAATATCCCCGGACGAGTTCAAGCATTTTATTGGCGAAAGCATACGACTTGATCCTGTAATGCTGGATAAAGCAACATCAATTGAGACTTTGCTTGAATTTTATATGGGTAAAAACACACCAGACAGACAGGTTTTTATTATCAATAACCTGAAAGTGGAATTGGATGTGGTTGAAAAGAATTAAGAATGAAATACTGAATAGTCAGCATAAATGAAAGACGAAGAAGAAGACGATATAATTCCAAACGAAGACGAGAACGGGAACAACGATTCGACAGATGAAACTGCCGAAGAAGGTTTTGAAGACATCAAGTCTTCGGGAGATCATTTTTACGACCACGAAGAAGTAAATCCCGAAGATACCATCACCAAAGTTACCGGAATGTTTAAGGATTGGTTCCTGGATTATGCTTCCTATGTAATTCTGGAGCGTGCTGTTCCTGCCATTGAAGACGGTTTCAAACCGGTGCAGCGTCGTATCATGCATTCGATGAAAGAACTTGATGATGGGCGTTACAATAAAGTAGCGAACATCGTTGGACACACCATGCAGTATCATCCGCACGGAGATGCAAGTATTGGTGATGCGATGGTTCAGATTGGTCAAAAGGATTTGATTATCGACATGCAGGGAAACTGGGGAAATATCCTCACGGGTGACAGTGCGGCGGCTTCGCGTTATATTGAAGCACGTATTTCAAAACTGGGCCATGATATTTTATTCTCTCCAAAAATCACCCAATGGGGAATGTCTTATGATGGTCGACGTGCTGAACCTATAAATCTACCGGTAAAGTTTCCGCTGTTGCTGGCTCAAGGTGCAGAAGGAATTGCGGTTGGACTTTCTACCAAAATATTACCACACAATTTCATCGAGCTTATTGATGCATCGATTAAGATATTAAAAAACAAACCGTTTACCTTATTTCCGGATTTTCCAACGGCGGGAATTGCGGATGTTTCCAATTATAATGACGGTTTGCGTGGCGGACGTGTTCGTGTGCGTGCGAAAATTGGGCAATTGGACAAACAAACGTTGGTGATTACACAGATTCCATTTTCTACCAACACATCAACCTTGATTGACAGTATCCTGAAAGCGAATGAAAAAGGAAAAATCAAAGTCAAAAAAATAGAAGACAACACAGCAGCCGAAGTGGAGATTCTTATCCATCTTCCGTCGGGTGTTTCTCCTGATAAAACCATTGATGCGCTTTATGCGTTTACGGCCTGCGAAACTTCGGTAGCGCCGTTAGGCTGCGTAATTGAAAACCATAAACCGTTGTTTATCGGTGTTTCTGATATGTTGAAAATATCAACAAACAGAACAGTTGATTTGCTAAAGCGGGAGCTGGAAATCCATTTGGACGAACTCGAAAACAAATGGCATTTTTCTACACTTGAAAAGATTTTCATCCGTGAAGAAATGTATATCGATTTTAAATTGTATTCCGACAGGGAAACGCTTTATGTTTATATGTATGACCGTTTCAAACCGTTTCTTAAATCGTTTGTACGCGAAATCAATGATGACGATTTACAAAAGCTAACACAGATTCCGATGATTCGTATCACGCGATTCGATTCGGATAAGGCGGATGATGCGATTTCCAAACTGGAAGCCGAAATGGAAGAAGTGAAACATCATTTGAATAATATTATTGACTTTGCTGTCGACTTTTTCCAAAAGCTGAAAGACAAATATGGTAAAGGCCGAGAACGTCAGACAGAGTTAAGAAGTTTTGATAACATTGAAGCCACGAAAGTTGCATTACGAAATACCAAACTCTACGTAAACAAAGAAGAAGGTTTCTTTGGAACCGGTTTAAAGAAAGACGAATATGTTGCCGACTGTTCTGATATAGACGACGTGATTGTATTCCTGCGTGACGGAAAAATGATGATTGCCAAAGTAGACGACAAGAAATTTGTTGGAAAAGATATTATTCATATCGCTGTTTTCGACAAGAACGACAAGCGCACCATTTACAATATGATCTACCGCGATGGAAAAAACGGCTCCACGTTTATCAAGCGTTTTAATGTTGCGGGAGTTACGCGGGATAAGTTCTATGATTTGACTCAGGAAAAATCGGGTTCGCAGGTATTGTATTTCTCCCATAATCCTAATGGTGAAGCCGAAGTTATTACGATTTTATTACGTCAGGTGGGAAGCATTAA
>JAYURX010000504.1:0-2564 GCA_043755965.1 Flavobacterium sp.
CACGCCCGGCAGTGTTAAAATGGATTTGATAATATCCACTTCACCAAAAATAACAGGCATTTCCCTTATTTCCTGAATGGTAAGTTTATTGACGCTCATCTCAGGTTTTCGGATGTCAACCCTTTTTTTGTTGTCAATAATGACGACTTCGTTAAGCAATTGGTTGCTTTCGGATACTAAAAAGTTTTTTTTGATGTTTTGATTTAGGCTGATTTTTTCTTCAATGGACTGGTGGCCTAAATAACTTATGGAAATCGTATACTCGCCTTTAGGTAGTGTCACAGAATAAAAACCATATTCATTAGTAGAGATACGTGACTGGGTTTCGAGAACAAAAAGATTGACTCCAATGAGTGTTTCCTTTGTTTTAGCATCAGATATTATTCCGCTAAGCGTAAATTTTTCTTGTGAGAATGAGAAGTAAGTTACCAGAAATAAAAATAGTAATGTGATTTTTTTGTGCATGAAATTAAAGATTTCGTTTCGATTGCCCATTTGGCGATTAAAGTTAGTAAATGTTACCAAATCAATTGTTAAGCAATGGTTAATTTGGAACAATTTTTGAAAAGAATTTGAATACTTTTACAACTTAAATAAATTCTATGAAAGCAGCCCTTGCTTTTTTATTTTTAGTATTCATTTCCTTTAAGGGTTTTTCACAATTTGAAACGCCTAAAAAGACCATTAATATTGCACCCATTTCAAATCCTAAAGGAACAGTTGCTCCAACGAGTTCTAAATCGATAACCTATCCCAGTATTTTTGATAAAAAGGATAAACTGTTATCGGGAGTTTCGTTAATTCCTAAAACACCTGAAGAAGAAGAGAGTATTTTTGAGAAAAAGCAATTTGCCAGTCCGGCTAAAGTGTATACCGATAAAATGAACAAGCAGGTTGCCGAAGGTAAAATTTATGACTACTATAAAAAAGATTATCTATTAGCAACTTATAAGTGTTCCACTAAAACTGCAAAATTTGCGCTTAAAGATTTTGGTGATCCCGATGGGGATGTCGTTAGGATTTGGCTCAACGGTGAAATTATGATTAATGCTATAACTTTAGAAAGCGGTTATAGAGAAATTAAACTTGATCTTAGAGATGGTCAAAACTTGTTGGTTATTGAAGCACTAAATGAAGGTACAGTATCACCAAATACGGCTCAGTTTTCTATTTTTAATGACAAGGGTGAAATGATAGGAAATAATCTTTCGGGGTTATTAACCAATGTTAAAGCGACCATTATCATTAATAAAGTTGACATTTTAGGGCAATAAAAAAGACGATCTCGTTTATAACGAGACCGCCTTTTAAATTATATTCAGAACTAATTTTTATCCCAATTTAGCATCTAAGTTTTCCTTAATTGCGGCCAGGAAACCTTCCGTAGTCAAATAATCAGCAGCGGTCAAACCATCCGGTTTTACTAACATGGCTAAATCTTTAGTCATTTTTCCGCTTTCAACTGTTTCCACACAAACCTGCTCCAGTTTCAAACAGAAATCAATCAATTCCTGGTTTCCGTCTAATTTACCTCGGTGCTCTAATCCTCGTGTCCATGCAAAGATTGATGCGATTGGATTTGTAGAAGTTGCTTTCCCTTGTTGGTGCATTCTGTAATGCCGTGTAACTGTTCCGTGGGCTGCTTCAGCTTCAACAGTTTTTCCGTCCGGAGTTACTAAAACAGAAGTCATTAATCCTAATGAACCAAATCCTTGGGCAACCGTATCCGACTGAACATCGCCATCATAGTTTTTACAAGCCCAAACAAATCCGCCGCTCCATTTCATAGCCGAAGCTACCATATCATCAATCAATCGGTGTTCGTAAGTCATTCCATTTTTCTCGAATTCTGCTTTGTATGTGCTTTGATATACTTCTTCGAAAATGTCTTTAAATCTTCCGTCATACGCTTTTAGGATAGTATTTTTGGTAGAAAGATATAAAGGCCATTTTTTGGTCAACGCCATTTGGAAAGACGAATGTGCAAAACCAAAGATGCTTTCGTCGGTGTTATACATAGACATTGCAACTCCATCACCTTTAAAATCGTAAACATTCCAAGTTGTAGTTTCTCCGGCTTCATTGGTAAAAGCCATTGTCAACGTTCCTTTTCCTTTGATTACTTTATCGGTAGCTTTGTATTGGTCACCAAAAGCATGACGACCTATAACAATAGGTTTTGTCCAGCCCTGAACATAACGGGGAACGTTTTTCATAATAATTGGCTCACGGAAAACCGTTCCGCCAACGATGTTACGAATAGTTCCGTTTGGTGATTTCCACATTTCAGAAAGATTAAATTCCTTTACCCTTTCTTCGTCTGGCGTAATAGTGGCACATTTGATACCTACATTATATTTTTTGATGGCTTCAGCTGAGTCGATGGTGACTTGGTCTTTGGTAGCATCTCTGTGCTCTATGCCTAAGTCGTAGTATTTTATATCTAAGTCCAGATAAGGAAGGATAAGTTGTTCTTTAATAAAGCTCCAAATAATTCGTGTCATTTCATCGCCATCCAATTCTACTACTGGATTGGCTACTTTAATTTTTGCCATATTCTTGAG
>JAYURX010000505.1:0-5936 GCA_043755965.1 Flavobacterium sp.
AAAGTTATTGCTTTGCAGCCTACTATTATGTACCCAGCAGTTCGTTGTTGTGGAATAAAAGCAAAGCATTAAATTATGGTATTACAAAAGTTGCCACTCCTTATGTTTTTATTGCCGATGTTGATTTGATATTTGAACCTAATACGATACAATTATTTCAAAATATTGCTCAACCCAATATTGTTAATTTATTTAAACTGGGTTATCTTGATAAAGAAGCTTCTCAAAAATTACAAAAACCATATGTTTTTGATGATTTAAAACCAAAGCATTTTGGAGAAGTTAACGGAATGATTATGGCCTCAAAAGAAGTGTTTGAAAAGATAAAAGGATACGATACCTTTTTCCATTTTTATGGTGCTGAAGATGTCGATATATATCAGAGAATTGAGAATGCCGGATTCACAATCACTCTAAGAGAGGAATTGTTTTTCTATCATAATTGGCATGTAATTTACAATTCATACAATGATGAAAAAATGAGCCTGGTTCCTCGTTTATATAATGTTAAACGCATCAATGAGCAACATTATTTTACTAATAAAAAAGAGCAATTAACTCAGCCTCATAATCAAGGTGTTTTTGGCGAAACTGTTTCCAAAGAAGATCAGGATGCATTGAATAAGCCTGATAAGACTTTTACAATGACTAACATTCATTCCAATGTGCATCATTTTTTTAATGAACATTTAAAAACACATAAAAATCAAGTTGTACAAGTAATAATTGAGGAAGACCATTATTCTAAATCGCCAAAGTATTTGTTAAAAAAATTACTTAAAAGGAATTTCCAACCCTATGTAAGCATGAAAGAAGTAAACGATATCATATTGATGAAAATACTCTATGATTTCAAGGATTATAATTATGGCTATCATATAGCGAATGACCTAAAAAAAATTATTTTTACAATCAAAATGTAACGTACAGAAAATGAAATTGATAAAGAAAATCATTAACTATTTAAATAATATTCCAATTAGACGGAAGAACTTGAATAGGATTATAAGCATACAAAAAAATACCGTTAAGCTTAAAAACGAAAAGCAAAGTGATCTCAATCGCTGGAAAAATTCAAATGAGTTGTTTGAAGATTGGAACCAAAGAACAGCTATTTTAGGAAGTTATATAACTCCAGGAGCAAAAGTCATTGAGTTTGGGTCAGGAAATATGAGTTTAAGGGCAGAGTTGCCTGAAAATTGTACGTATACACCCTCTGATATTGTAAAAAGAACTGAAGAAACCATTGTTTGTGATTTAAACCAGCCCATTTCTTTTGATTTATCCATTTATGATACGGCGGTTTTTAGTGGAGTTTTTGAATATGTTTATGATGTAGATGCGGTATTCAAACAACTTGAAAAGCATGTCGATCATTTGATTTTATCGTATGCTTGTAGTGATATTTGTACTCATAATAGATTGGTTAACGGTTGGTTAAGCGATTTTACACAAAGTCAGTTATTAGAGATTTTTAAAAAAAACAATTATAATTTGATTAATAAACAGGAGTGGAGACAACAAACTATTTTTAACTTACGCAAAAGAGTATAATCCAATATGTTTGAGAATAAAACTATACGATTGTTTTGGTGGAATGAAGTCAAAATAATGAAGAAGAATCATGAAAACTATGGCGATTTACTAGGTAAATATTTAGTTGAAAAGATATCTAAAAAGAAAGCAGTTTGGACTTTACCAAAAAGATTTTCAATCAAAAACTATTACCAGCCCATTTATGTTACTATTGGAAGTGTACTGGCAAACGTTACCGAAAATTGTGTAATCTGGGGAAGTGGTATTATTTCGAAAGAATATCTTATTAAGAAGGCAAAATTCCTTGCAGTTAGAGGTCCGCAAACTAGGAGCCATTTATTAAATCAAGGGCATAGTGTTCCCGAAATATATGGTGATCCGGCTTTATTATTGCCTGATTTTTACTTTCCAAATATTACCAAAAAATATAAGTATGGTATTGTACCTCATTATAACGACTATAAGTTAATGTCGCAATTATATTCTGGGCAAGAAGATATTTTAGTTATCAACTTGATGACTAATAGCATCGAAGAAGTTACCGATTTGTTTTTGCAATGTGAAATGACGATTTCAACTTCATTACACGGCTTAATTGTGTCACATGCTTATCGTATTCCCTCAGTTTGGGTTCAGTTTTCGGATAAATTATTTGGTGATGGAATTAAATTTCAAGACTATTTCGAATCAGTACAAATGGAAACTTACATCCCAAATATAAATTCTGGTAGAATTAGTAATGAAGAAATAGGAAGTTTATTTAAAATATATCCTAGTCTCCCAAAAGAACAGGTAGTTAATAAAATCAAAGAAGATTTAATGAGAGTTTGTCCTTTCAAGGTAAATTTATAATAGTAATACTCAATGCAAGTATAAAAACGGTTATTTTTACAATCATTAATTTTACCAATGAAGAATATTGCTATAATTCCAGCTCGCGGCGGTTCTAAAAGACTACCCAATAAAAATATTTTACTTCTCGATGGCATTCCACTGATTGCACATAGTATTGTATATGCCCAAAAAAATGCTGACATAATTGATGATGTGTTTGTTTCTACAGATGATGAAAAAATAAAAGAGATTGCAATAAAATACGGCGCTAAAGTTATTGACAGACCAATGGAATTAGCCGGAGATTTAGACTCTACTGTAAGCGCGTTGAAACATTGTTTAGAAATGATAAATGATAAGGAAATTGAGAGTGTAATTTTACTACAACCGACTAATCCATTGCGTCCCTTAAATTTATTGGAGGAAGCTTTTCAGATTTATAAAAGCAATAATTGCGACAGCTTATTTACAGTATCTAGAAACCAACAGAAATTTGGTAAAATACAAAATAATAAGTTTGTTCCTTTTAATTATAAAACAGGGCAAAGAAGCCAGGATTTAGAGCCTATTTATTTTGAAAATGGATTGTTGTATATTAGCAAAGCTGAAGCCATTTTAAAAGATGCTGTAATCACAGAAAATGCTTTCCCTTTCGAGGTAGACCATCCTTTTTCTGCTATTGATATTGATACCCAGGAAGATTTTGATTATGCCGAATATTTATTAAAAAGATAAAAATTAAATTTAGCATGAACCCATTTATAGAAATAGCCGGTAGAAAAGTTGGCCCCGATTTTCCACCATTAGTCATAGCCGAAATAGGAATAAATCATGAAGGTTCGCTTACGATTGCTAAAGAAATGGTTGATGCAGCTTTTCGGGCAGGAGTAGAAGTGGTTAAACATCAAACTCATATAGTTGAAGATGAAATGACCGCAGCTGCCAAAAATGTAATTCCTGGTAATGCTGATGTTTCCATTTATGAAATCATGGAACGATGTTCTTTAAACGAAACCGAAGAGCTAGAACTTAAAAATTACGTAGAAAGCAAAGGAATGATTTTTATTTCAACCCCATTCTCACGCGCAGCATCCGAAAGATTAAAAAAGTTTGACATTCCAGCATATAAAATTGGTTCAGGAGAATGTAACAATTATCCACTTTTAGAACATATTTGCAGTTTTGGAAAGCCAGTAATTTTGAGTACTGGAATGAATACCATAGAAAGTGTTCAAAAAGCTGTTGCTATTTTTGACAAGCATAAAATTCCAGTAGCCTTATTACATACGACTAATTTATATCCGACACCAATTCATTTAGTTCGTTTTGGAGCTATGACACAATTGCATCAAGCGTTTTCTGATAAAGTTTTTGGTTTGTCTGATCATACTTTGAATAACAATGCCTGCCTTGGCGCTGTTGCCCTTGGTGGAAGCATATTGGAACGTCATTTTACAGATCACATGCAACGAACAGGTCCAGATATTGTTTGCAGTATGGACGAAAAAGCATGTGCTGAACTGATAATTTCTTCCAATGAAATGTGGCAAATGCGTGGCGGACAAAAAGAACCAGCCAAAGAAGAGCAAGTAACGATTGACTTTGCTTTTGCAACGGTTTGTACTATAGCATCCATTAAAAAGGGAGAAAAATTAACCAAAGAAAATATTTGGGTTAAACGACCCGGGTCAGGTAAAATATTAGCAGAACACTTTAATGATATACTGGGAAAAGCAGCAATCAGAGATATTGAAAATGATGAACAACTTAACTTTAATGATTTTCAATAATGGATAAATTATATGATATCAACAAAAAATTTGAATACGAAAACGGATTTTATGCCACTTCCGATCCATCACGTTTCAGTAAAATAATTTCCCATTTGGAATTCTTTAAACAAACCTCCACTGTTAGAGGAGAAATTATTGAATTTGGAATTTTTAAAGGTAATTCTTTTTTCAGGTGGATAAAATTTAGAGATTTATTAGAACAAACCAACAGCCGAAAGATTATTGGGTTTGATATTTTTGGTGATTTTCCTGAAGCAAATTATGAGCAGGATAAAGATAAAAGAGATGCTTTTGTGGCAGAAACTAATGGTGGAAAAAGTATTTCTTATGAAGAGGTAAATGAACTTTTAGAAAAACAAGGTTTAAACAAAAATGTTGATATTGTTAAAGGTGATATTCTCGTTACGCTCGATATTTATTTGAAAAAAAATCCGCATTTAAAAATCTCCCTTTTACATATTGATGTTGATTTGTATGAACCTACAAAAGTTATCTTAGAAAAATTATACGATCGTGTAACTAAAGGAGGAATTATAATTTTTGATGATTATGGTGCTTTCGCAGGAACCAATAAAGCCGTTGATGATTTTTTTAAAAACAAGGCAGAAATTAAAAAATTACCTTACTCACATGCCATTTCTTATATCGTAAAGTAATGAAGAAAATCCTTTTTCTTACCGGTACACGAGCTGATTTCGGCAAAATAAAATCACTGATTTCTATTCTTGATAATCATCAGGAATTTGAAGTTTTTGTTTTTGTCACAGGCATGCATTTGCAAAATGAATATGGATATACCCTCATTGAAATAGAACGATGCCATTTTAAAAACGTACATGCTTTTGAAAATCATACACACGAAACTACAATGGATCTGACTCTGGCAAAAACTATTGAGGGATTTTCAAGTTATTGTAAAACAGTTGAACCCGATTTGATTGTGATCCACGGTGATCGGGTTGAAACTTTGGCCGGTGCCATTGTAAGTTCGCTGAATAATATCTTGGTTGCACATATTGAAGGCGGCGAATTATCGGGAACCGTTGATGAATTGATTCGGCATAGCGTGACTAAATTGAGTCACATTCATTTTGTTTCGAACCATGAAGCTGCTAAAAGATTGACGCAGATGGGAGAAATGAAATCGTCCATTTTTACAATTGGTTCTCCAGATATAGATATTATGTCCTCCGATGATTTACCAACTCTTGAAATTGTTAAAGACTATTATCAAATTGATTTCGACAAATACGCTATTGTTATGTTTCATCCGGTTACAACCGAAGACAAGCAGATGAAGCATTATGCTGATGATTTTGTAGCAAGTTTACTCGCCGTTGAAGAAAATTTTGTGGTCATTTATCCTAACAACGATTTGGGGAGTGCATATATTATTGAAGCTTATCAAAAATTGAAAGATAATCCCAAGTTCAGAATATTTCCATCACTTCGATTTGAATATTTTTTGGTTTTACTAAAAATGGCAAAATTCATTATTGGAAACAGTAGTGCAGGCATTAGGGAAGCTCCTTACTACGGTATTCCTATTATTAATATTGGAACACGACAACAAAACAGAACCTTGAATGCCGATATTATAAACGTTGATTATCAAAAAGAAAATATTCTAAATGCGTTACTTTCTATTTCAGAGCATAAGCAGAGACTATCTGAAAATGATTTCGGAAAAGGGAATAGTGCCGAATTGTTCTTAAATTCTTTATTGTCAACCAAGATATGGGAAATAGGTCATCAGAAGCAGTTTAAAAATAT
>JAYURX010000506.1:0-5936 GCA_043755965.1 Flavobacterium sp.
GGAAACTGCATCAAAGTCTACGTCGCCGGTAATTCGGTAACCTCTTGGGTCAGTTTTATCAGCAACTCGTGTAATGCCAACGTCAATTACAACGGCATCATCCTTAATCATTTCGGCTTTAAGATAATTGGGAACACCCAATGCCGTGATAATAATATCGGCTTGTGTTGTGATTTGGGCGATGTTCTTAGTATAGCTGTGCGTAAGCGTTACGGTGGAATTTCCGGGAAAACCTTTTCTTCCCATCAGGATACTCATGGGTCTTCCCACGATGTGGCTTCTTCCAATGACAACCGTATGTTTTCCTTTGGTCTCCACATTGTATCGTTCCAATAATTCTAAAATTCCAAAGGGTGTAGCCGGAATAAAAGTCGTCATGTCGAGCGCCATTTTTCCAAAGTTCTCAGGATGAAAACCATCCACATCTTTACTTGGATCGATGGCCATCAATATTTTTTGTGTATCTATTTGTTCTGGCAAAGGCAACTGGACAATGAAACCATCAATGTCATCATTTTCGTTGAGTTCAGCAATTTTTTTCAACAGTTCAGTTTCAGAAGTTGTGCTTGGCAATTTTAGTAACGTAGATTCAAAACCAACCAATTCGCAGGCTTTAACTTTACTTCCTACATACGTCAGACTCGCGCCATCATTTCCGACAATGACTGCCGCCAAATGGGGAACTTTCTCTTTGTTGGCTTTCATTTTGTTAACCTCGTCTGTGATTTCGATTTTGATATCGTTAGAGATTTTCTTTCCGTCTAATAATTTCATTTGTTGTGTTGTTTAATCTGAATTTAGTTCAGATTCTGTTGTAATTTATATAAATAAAAAAGACGCGATACTTCGCGTCTTCAACTATTATTTCATTCCACTCATCATCTTCATTAAATTCTTTCCGCCACCGCCTTGCATCATTTTCATCATTTTGCTCATCTGGTCGAATTGTTTCATCAACTGATTTACTTCTTCTATTTTTCTTCCGGAACCTTTTGCAATTCTGGTTTTTCTTTTCATGTCGATAATTGCAGGTTTGCTTCTTTCTTTCGGTGTCATCGAATGAATGATTGCTTCTATATGTTTGAAAGCATCATCTTCAATCTCCACATCTTTCAGCGCTTTTCCGGCGCCGGGAATCATTCCGACTAGGTCTTTCATGTTTCCCATTTTCTTTACTTGCTGGATTTGAGCTAGGAAATCGTCAAAACCAAATTCGTTTTTGGCAATTTTCTTTTGGATTTTTCTAGCTTCTTCTTCATCATATTGCTCCTGAGCTCTTTCTACCAAAGAAATGACATCACCCATTCCGAGAATTCTTTCCGCCATACGAGCTGGATAGAACACATCAATAGCTTCCATTTTTTCTCCCGTTCCAATAAACTTGATTGGTTTATCAACAACCGATTTAATAGAAATGCAGCTCCACCACGTGTATCACCATCTAATTTGGTTAAAATAACGCCGTCGAAATTTAATCTGTCGTTGAATGCTTTTGCCGTATTCACAGCATCCTGTCCGGTCATCGCATCCACAACGAATAACGTTTCCTGTGGTTTTATAGCTGCATGAACATTGGCAATTTCGTTCATCATTTGTTCATCAATTGCCAAACGACCAGCCGTATCGACAATTACAACATTGAATCCATTCGCTTTTGCGTAAGCAATGGCTTTAAGCGAAATATCAACCGGATTTTTATTTTCAGGTTCAGAATATACTTCAACACCAGCCTGGTCTCCAACAATATGCAACTGGTTAATTGCCGCAGGACGATAAATATCACAAGCCACTAAAAGTGGTTTTTTTCCTTTTTTGGCTTTTAGGTAATAGGCTAATTTTCCTGAGAAAGTTGTTTTACCCGAACCTTGTAAACCCGACATTAAAATTACAGTCGGACTTCCCGAAAGGTTAATTCCAGTAGCATCTCCACCCATCAATTCCGTTAATTCGTCCTTTACGATTTTAACCAATAATTGACCCGGTTGCAATGTCGTTAATACGTTTTCACCAATTGCTTTTTCTTTAACTTTTGTGGTGAAATCTTTGGCGATTTTAAAATTAACATCGGCGTCAAGCAAAGCACGACGGACTTCTTTCAAAGTTTCTGCTACATTGACTTCGGTAATTTTTCCATGCCCTTTTAGGATATGGAATGCTTTATCCAGTTTATCACTTAAATTATTGAACATAATGGTATGCTTGTTTAATGAAGTGCAAATTTAAGGATTTGATTTCGAACTTCTATGATAGAACAAATAAAAAAAACCATCTGGTTTTTAGAACGAGATGGTTTTGAAAATAGACATTCTATTTTTTAGTTCTTAGTAAATACTAAAGTATCTGTACCTCCACCACCACCGCTTACATGAATTAAGCTAATTGTAGTAGAAGTGTGGGAAACGATATTCCAGTCTTCTGTAAGTTCAGCAAAATCAGGCGGAGTAGCAAATGCAATATTAAAGTCTAAATCACCACCTGGATTGTCATCGTCATCATCGTCAGCATTAATAGACCATGCTCCTGTGTAAGTATTTGTTCCGTTGGCCGCTGTCAATATATTTGAAGTGCCAAAGGTAAAGGTGTATCCCGAAAAATGATTTGTTTCATTATTACCAGAATCTACAAAGCTGGTAACACGCCAAGTTCCAGCAGTAACCGCACTGATTACCGGTGCCGGATTTGTTGAAGATGGTCCGTCATCTGAGCTGCACATTGAAGCAACATTCAACATAAATAAACAAAATAGCGCCGGAATTAAAATTAATTTTTTACTCACAACATTAAAATTGTTTTTTTGGTGTTCGTGACCCGAGCCTAAAAGGCGAACGGATGAAATAATCTTTGATTTCATGGTTTTTTTAGATTTAAGTATTATTAATAAATGGGTAACTGCAAGCATAATATTTATATTATCTTATTTGATAAAGATAGTGTAGTTCTGTCAACTTGTGTTATATAAATAACGTGGAATATTACAAAATATTGTGTGAACATGAATTTTATAAAAAAAACTCCGCAGAAGCGGAGTTTTATTTTTTTACATTCTCTCTGGAACTTCAATTCCTAAAAGTTTGAATGCCGATTTTATGGTTTCAGCTACTTTTTTAGAAAGCTGTACTCTAAATATTTTCTTGGTCAAATCTTCTTCACCTAAAATGGAAACTGATTGATAAAACGAATTGTATTCTTTAACTAATTCATAGGTATAATTGGCGACCAAGGCCGGAGAATGATTGTTTGCAGCATTTTGAATTACCTCAGGGAAAAGCTCGATTTGTTTTAATAGTTCCTTTTCTTTTGGATGCAATTCCAATTCACTAATCTTAACATTCAAATCGAAATCTGCTTTTCGCAAAATAGACTGAATCCGGGCATAGGTATATTGAATAAACGGACCAGTATTCCCTGCAAAATCAACTGATTCTTCAGGATTAAAAAGGATTTGTTTCTTTGGATCGACTTTTAATATGTAATATTTCAAAGCACCAAGACCAATTGTTTTGAAAAGTTTCTCTTTTTCTTCTGTTGAATATCCTTCTAATTTTCCTAATTCAGTTGAAATTCTTCCGGCAGTTTCTGTCATTTCTGACATCAAATCATCGGCATCAACAACAGTTCCTTCACGAGATTTCATTTTCCCTGATGGCAATTCCACCATTCCGTATGACAAATGGTATAAATCTTCAGCCCAATCAAATCCGAGTTTTTTCAGAATTAAAAACAACACTTTAAAATGATAATCTTGTTCGTTCCCAACGGTGTAAACCATTCCGCCTACATCGGGAAAATCTTTGACACGCTGAATTGCAGTTCCAATATCCTGCGTCATATAAACCGCAGTTCCATCGGAACGCAACACAATTTTTCGGTCTAAACCATCTGGCGTTAAATCAATCCAAACCGAGCCATCCGAATCTTTTTCGAAAATGCCTTTTTCCAATCCAAATTGAACCACTTCTTTCCCTAACAAATAGGTATTACTTTCATAATAATAACTGTCGAAATCAACACCAATATTTTTATAAGTTTGTGCAAAACCATCATAAACCCATTGGTTCATTGTTTTCCAAAGCTCAATAACGTCATGTTTTCCGGCTTCCCAATCGAGGAGCATTTGTTGGGCTTCCAAAATAATCGGAGCTTGTTTTTTTGCTTCGTCTTCTGTTTTTCCCTGTGTTATTAATTCATTGATTTGGGCTTTATATTCCTGGTCAAATTTTACATAGAAATTTCCAACCAGTTTGTCACCTTTCAAGCCTTCGCTTTTCGGTGTTTGCCCGTTTCCGAATTTCTGCCAAGCCAACATCGATTTACAAATATGAATTCCACGGTCGTTTATGATTTGGGTTTTATACACTTTTTTACCCGAAGCTTTGATGATTTCAGCAACAGAATATCCTAAAAGATTGTTTCTAACGTGTCCAAGGTGCAATGGTTTATTGGTGTTTGGTGAAGAATATTCTACTACAATGGCTTTATCACTTGGAGAGACAGCAGCAAAACCAAAGCGTTCATTATCCTTTATTTCGTTGAAAAAATTGAGATAATAATCGTCTGAAACAACAATATTTAAAAATCCTGAAACCACATTAAAGCGGATAACTTCGTCTACATTTTCAACTAAACAGTTACCGATTTTAGTTCCGATTTCTATTGGATTAGCTCCGCTCTGTTCGGCTCCGCCTCGAGTGCCTTTGATAACCTTCAACAAAGGGAAAATAACCATAGTGATATCGCCTTCAAATTCCTTACGTGTAATTTGAAATTCAACTCTATCAATAGAAACATCAAATAATTGTTGCACTGCTTTTTGAATCGGTAAAGTAAGAATTTGCGAAAGCTTCATGGTAATTTCTTTTAAGTTGGCAAAGATAAACATTACAAGATAATTTTAATAGTCAGAACAATTTATAAAAAAACATTGTGTATAATTATATGAAAAATACTTTTTGTAAGTATTTTAATTGTAAAATTATAAATATTATGCTTTTAATCGATTTTATTTGCATTTAAACGGTATTTGTATCAATATTGCTTTGTCAAAATCCCCAGATTATGAAAAAATTACTACTCTTAACCTCAATCATGCTTACTGTGTATGGTTTTTCCCAGCCAGTATCGGTGAGTACTAGCATTTACACAGTACCTCAATTGGTAAACAATGTGTTAATTAATTCACCATGCGTCAATGCTACCAATGTGACGTGGAGCACAGGAACAAACTTTGGTTCTTCAAATGGAATTGGATATTTCCAAAATACAAATCCAAATTTCCCAATGCAGAGTGGTGTTGTACTAAGCACTGGAAACGCATTAAATGCGCCGGGACCAAATACTTCATTACTAAATGATGGCGCAACAACCTGGCTTGGCGATGCTAATTTAGAAGCTACATTGGCAGCGGCAGGAATTCCTATGGTGTCAAAGAATGCTTCTGTTTTAGAATTTGATTTTACACCAATTTCTCCAAACTTCAGTTTTGATTTTGTTTTTGCTTCTGAAGAGTATGGAAATTTTCAATGTTTATATTCTGATTCTTTTGCCTTTTTATTAACCAATATGACGACGGGAGTTACAACTAATTTAGCTGTTGTTCCTAGTACAACTACACCAATATCAGTTGTAACCATTAGAGATTTTCTTTATAATTCCTCGTGTCCATCGGTAAATGTTCAGTATTTTGGAAGTTTTAATGGTGGTTCAGGTGCAGCTAATTCAGCTACCAATTTTAATGGCCAAACAAAAGTATTAACTGCGGCTTCTGTACTAACAGCTGGCGTTCCTTATCATATTAAATTAGTAATTGCCGATAGAGATGACCCACAGTCAGATTCTGCTATTTTCTTGTCTTCTGACAGTTTTAATGTTGGTCAAGATGTATTGGGATTGGATTTAACTGTTGCCGCCGGCACGGCATTGTGTTATGGTACAAATCA
>JAYURX010000507.1:0-5935 GCA_043755965.1 Flavobacterium sp.
AGCTATTGAGAAGGCAATCATTAACCTTTCAAGCAGTTTTTCTCCTTTTATTTCTCATAGTCAGTTTGAAAAAATAAAAGCGCAACTTGAACTGAAACACAGTAAAATTGTAACCATGCAATCAGGAAGCAACTGGACAGCTTATATGGGTTGGGCAGCTTCAATTTTATTGTTGATTGGTATTGGTTACCAATATTCAAAATTGAATGATACCAACAATCAAGTGGTAACAATCGAGAAAGAAAAATCAAAATTACTGGAAACTGTAGTTAACTTGGAAACGAAAAACAAAGAAACAGAAACTGTTTTAAATGTAGTTCGTGATGAAACCAATACTGTTATTGCGCTTGGAGGACAAGCTGTAGCACCAACGGCTAAAGCAAAAATCTACTGGAACAAACAAACCCAGGTTGTATATGTAGACGCCAGCGGATTACCGGAACCACCGGAAGGAAAAGAATACCAAATCTGGTCTTTAAAATTACTACCGCAGTTAACTCCAACCAGTATTGGTATGTTAACCAATTTCAGTGCCAACAGAAGCAAAGTATTTGCTGTAGAGAAAACCGGCGATGCTGAAGCATTCGGAATAACATTAGAACCAACAGGCGGAAGTGCATCGCCTACCATGGAGCAATTATATACTTTGGGAAAAGTCTAAATATCTATGTCAAATAAACAATAGTCAAAAAAGGTTCAACAATGTTGAACCTTTTTTTATTTCTTAATCTTCCTATTTATGTTTAGTGCTTCTCGATACTTTCCAAAATTTGCAATTTTGAAAAACTCGAAGTGACGATTATTGATTACGTCAGTTCGAGTGTTCCGATGCAATCGGAATGTATCGAGAACCTCTATTTTCTTCTATAATACTTTCGATACTTCGGATAGGTTACAATTCCAATCAAACTAATCGTTCCGATAGAATACCAAATCCAATCCAATGATTTTGCTTCGCCGCTCGCGTACGAATGCAAACCAACTAAGTGGAAATTCACACCATAATACGTAAACAAAATCGACAGGAAAGCAAACATTGCCATCAGGTTAAAGAACCATTTATTGCGCATTACCGGAACAAAGCGTGAATGAATTACAAAGGCATACACCATAATGCTAATCAGCGCCCATGTTTCTTTTGGGTCCCAACCCCAATATCTTCCCCAACTTTCATTTGCCCATTGCCCGCCAAGGAAGTTTCCGATGGAAAGCATCACTAATCCAACGGTCAAGGCCATTTCGTTAATATAGGTAATCTCCTTGATGTTTAATTCCATTTTGGCTTTGTTCTTTTCAGTAGTACAAAATATTAATAGTAATGAAACAAAACCCAAAATCATTCCTAATGCAAACGGACCATAACTTGCCACAATAACCGCTACGTGAATCATCAACCAATACGAATTCAACACAGGCTGTAAATTTGCAATCTCCGGGTCAATCCAGTTTGCGTATGCTGCAGTTAATATCATCGCTGTTACAAAGGCAGACGAAGCTACCGTGAGTTTAGATTTTCTATCAAATGCCAATCCAAAGAACATTGTCGCCCAAGCTACATATACTATTGCTTCATAGGCATTACTCCAGGGCGCATGATCCGAAATATACCAACGGGCAATCAATCCCAAAGTATGTGTTGCAAATAGCAATCCGATTATGATATGCAGAATATTAACTGTAATCGCCAACCATTTCTTTTCTTTAAATATTTGAATAATCGTAAATAAAAACATTAAAGCAGCGATGGTTAAATACCAATAAGGCAATCTTTTAAAAACATCATATTTGTTATAAAGTATTTCATAATCTATCTTTTTATCCGATGGACGAACAGTTTTACCAAACTTCTTTTGATAGTTTTCCATACCTACCAAAAACGTATTTGCCATCGTATAATTATTATCCTGTGTGGCTTTCAACAAAGCATCAAGATAAATTGGCAAAGCATTTTTAATCGTGTCTAAAGCAGTTCCTGTTGGATGATTGGCTTCTAAAAACGAAACCCATTTATTATTGGCATCTTTTGGCATTGGAAAAATCCGCAATATTTTTCCGCTTAAGGCCGCATTTAAAAGATTGACTTTTTTATCGGTTTCTACAAAGTCTTTTTCAAACTGATTGGGATTAGCTGCTTTATAAGCATCATCTAAATAAGGCGATAATTTATAATTTCCTCTATCATCAAAACACGAACGAAACGTGGCATACTTATCAGTTGATTTAATCCCGAGAATTTTTCGGATACTGTCATTACCACTTTTGATATAAATCAGAGGAACTTCAAACCAAACGGCAGGAAACTGTGTCATTGAGATAAATGCCTGGTCGGAATTCATTTCGTTGAACTTGTCTTTGTGGCTTACTTTTCGCAACAACTCTGATGAAAATGTGTTGATAGGCTTCATTCTTCCACCATCATCCTGAATAATCAATCGACCAAATTGAGCGGAATGTTTTTCGGAGACCTTGTATTTATTCAGAATAGAATCTATTCGCTTTTGGGAAGGTTTAGTGTTGCTATGGTCACCATGATTTTGAGCAAAGCCGTTAAAGGAAACTAACAGAATTAATATTGATAAAAGTTTTGCTTTCTTCCTTTTCACGTTTTCCAATTTTCTTTTCAAATCTGCAAAGCGGGTATTTTTAACAAACAATATTGCCATCAGGAAAAAGTACAGCATAAAATAACCTATGTAAGTAATCGTTGTACCCCAATAATCATGATTCACCGAAAGCACAGTTCCTTTTTCGTCAGGATCAAAAGATGCCTGGAAGAAACGATAGCCTCTATGGTCCAGGATGTTATTCATAAATATTCTGGCATCAAACTTTTTGGCAGAATCTAAAACGGTAACCTTGCTTTCAAACGAAGAGAAGCTTTTCTCTGTTCCGGGATACTTTTCAGCAATAAAATCATTGAGTTTTAAGCTAAAAGGCAACGTATAAACTCTACTTCCGTAACTAAGAGTAAATTCCAGTTTTCCTATCTTAACAACCTTTGGTTCGCCTTGCTTTCCTTTTGAACCAACCAGAGTAACTTCTTGTTCTTTGCCGGCGGTTTTTACAAGTAAGGTAATCGCATCATCGCCATTTTTTGCCTTGAAATCGCCACTTGCTTTATAGCTTTTAAATCCTTTTTTAGGTTGATCCGGAATTACAAATTGGGCACCGCCCACATTATACAACGAGCGATACATCAAACTTTGAACAGAATCTTTCGCTACTTTTCCCTGCAGCTTATCCGCCATTCGCATATACTGTCCATCAAACGGAGAAGAAATAGTATTGTTTTGGGTATCAATATTAATGGCACCTTTCGTCGGTTTATTCAAGGCAAACAACACATTATGGATGTCCTGGATTTCGCCTTCTTTCAGCATGTGTTCGTGACGAGTTCCACCGCTCGATTCAACTAATTTCAAATAAACATCACCTTTAGTTGATTCTTTGATGGTTTCCTTTGCGTCAAGAACAAAGTTTTTATATTCAACTTCAAATGGAATTTTATCAAACTTGTCATCAATGGAAAAATTGTTGTTGGCGACAGGAGAAAGTAATAATGGCTTTTCAAAAACCCTACGCATCATTTTCCCTTCATATATACCATCGACAAAAACCGTTAGATAATTTTTATCAGAAAAAAACTGATTGGAAGCAGCACCTTCCCGAATAGGCATCATGCCTTCAAAACTAATGTATCGGGTAATAAAAGCTCCGGAAATGATAAAAATAAAAGACAGATGCAACAACAATGACGCCCATTTTTCCTTTTTATAGAGTTTGTAACGCCTAATGTTTCCAGCGAAATTTATCACAAAGAACAACATAATGGCTTCAAACCACCAAGCGTTGTAAACCAAAATCCGTGCTGTATCTGTATTGTATTTACTTTCGATGAATGTTCCGGCAGCCATCGCGACAGCAAAACCAAGAAACAAAATTGCCATTAAACGAGTAGAGAATAAAATCGAGTATATTTTCTTTTCCATAAGTTGGAATAAATTTTTTAAAAAAGTGCTACAAAAATAACGTAAATAAATAGATTTCTACTTCATTTATTAACGGTTTTAATTCTTTTTTAAGAGTTGTTGATTTCTTTTATTTAAACTAAAAAATGAAATTTATTTTCAATAATTTAGCCACATGATTCGAGTGTCAATTATTGGTTCCGGAAATGTTGCCCAACATCTGATTAAAGCATTCAGTAAAACTACTGATATTGAATTGATTCAGGTATTTGTTCGAAAAAGTGAATCAGTTGCCCATTTGATTTCAATAGACAAAATCACTTCCCAATTTAACGAGTTAAAAGCTGTTGATTTAACTATTATTGCAGTAACTGATGATGCAATTTCAGCCGTTTCAAAGCAACTTCCGTTTGAAAATCAATTGGTTGTACACACTTCAGGAAGCCTCGCTATGGAATCTTTAGGCAACAAAAACCGCAAGGGAGTTTTCTATCCGTTGCAGACATTCTCGAAATCCAAAGAAGTCGATTTTAAAATAATTCCGATTTGCCTGGAAGCAGAAAATGAGGACGACTTTCAAATTCTTGAAACTGTTGCTAAATCGATTTCAAATACGATATATAAAATTAATTCAGACCAACGTAAAGCATTGCATATAGCAGCAGTTTTTGTATCTAATTTTGTCAATCATCTGTATCAGATTGGTAACGAAATTTGCATTGAAAATGATTTGTCATTCGACATTTTAAAACCATTAATTCAGGAAACAGCTAATAAAATAGTTACACTTTCACCACAGGAAGCCCAAACCGGACCGGCAAAAAGAAAAGACACTGAAACCATAAATGCGCAGCTGAACTTTTTAACTGATGTCACTCAAAAGGAAATTTATAAAATGCTAACAAAATCTATTATCGATAATGGGAAAAAGTTATAAGGAAATACTAAACAACATCACTACTTTTATTTTTGATGTAGATGGCGTTTTAACCGATAGTTCGGTTCATGTTACGCCAACCGGCGAAATGCTGAGAATCATGAATATTCGCGATGGTTTTGCCATGAAAGCTGCCATTGAAAGTGGTTATCATTTATGCATCATTTCAGGAGGACATAATGAAGGCGTTCGCATCCGGTTGAAAAATTTGGGGATTACTGATATTCATTTGGCTTCGCCAGATAAGGTAGCCACTTTTAATGAATATATTGAACAACACAAGATAAATGCCGAACACGTTTTATACATGGGTGATGACATTCCCGATTATCATGTGATGCAGTTGGTTGGTTTACCTGTTTGTCCACAAGATGCAAGCCCGGAAATCAAAGCTATCAGCAAATACATTTCCCATAAAAAAGGTGGAAAAGGCGCCGTTAGGGAAATGATAGAACAAGTGATGAAAGTACAAGGCAAATGGCATATGTATTATAATGGAAAGCATGATTAAATTTGAGAAAACTAATTCCTAGAGTGATTTTGTCATTTCGACCAAAGGAGAAATCTCATTAAACTTTGTGTTATGTGATTTTTCACTACGTTCAAAATGACAAACGTTTGAATAACTAAAACCGAAAACAAAAAACTGAATACTTAAATATGAAATACCTAAAATTAATACGATATCAAAACCTGCTGTTACTTGCCTTTATGCAATTAATCTTTCGTTATGGTTTTTTAAAGTTATTAAACGTTCCGCTTTCCCTAACCCATTTTCAATACGCATTATTGGTCTTGTCAACAATGCTGATTGCTGCAGCCGGCTATATCATTAATGATATTTGTGATCAGGAAACTGATTATGATAACAGACCCGACAATGTGATTGTTGGACAAATCATTTCAGAAAAAACAGCTTATAACCTATACTTTACATTTAATATTGTTGGTGTCTGCATTGGATACTATTTGGCTAGTATAATCCTAAAACCAAGTTTTGCCGGAGCCTTTATCATAGTGTCTGCTACTT
>JAYURX010000508.1:0-5934 GCA_043755965.1 Flavobacterium sp.
GCTTCCTCCATTACAAGCAACAGTTGTTGTTCCAACCTCTACAGTTGGAACACCACCTAAGGCACCTCCAACGAAATCATCCAACACGGCAGTTATCGACTGTGAAGCTCTTGTTTCCAATTGAAATCTTGAAAAACATGCACCGACACTATTACCATAAATTGCGCCAAGATCTATATATCCTTCGTAAAATTCATTCAGACTATACTGCGTTGTATTGGTGCTGTTATCACTATTGTCTTTATCTTTAAAAAGCCAAGTCGGCGGTACAAAAGTTACAGATGAATTATTCTGCGCTATACCAGCTCCTAAGCTTGTATTATTACTATCGCCTAGAAAATTAAAAGCAGGATTACCGACGTAATTACCACCAGTTCCTTTCCATTCTAAAAGTGTAATAAAAGGTGCAGTACCGCCATTTGTAAAATTCGCAAGTACAAGTATGTCTCCACGTACAGGAGGAGCATGCTTTTCAGGAGCGAAAGTTTTGACTCCGCCTGCGGTCGTTATAGGACTCGTACCATCCTGAAAGAACCAAAATCCAATTTGCGCATTACCACCAGCAGAAATCCTGTCTCCGGCAAAAACGATAAAAGGACCACCAATCACAGGATCACCCTCTTGATCTAAAACCTGGGGATACTGTAAAATAGCAGCTGCACCATTAGCGATGTCATTTTTGTCTTTAGCCGTTCCAAGTTTCCAAAACCAGTTGGATGCATAAAAGAAGTCCTTTTCATTTCCCGCAAAAATATTATCCTGATTAACCTCATTAAAGCGGTCCTGAACGTGCGTGATAACACCCGGTTGATTCCACTCATTTGGCGTTGAATTAGCAAAACCATCAATTTTGACAGTCTGTGCCGCTAAAAAATTAGAAAATAAAAAAAGCACAAACAACATAATAATGCCATTCATACCTTTACTTTTTAATTTGCCTCTGTCGTCAGGGCAACAACCATCCGTGGTGTTTGATTTAGTAAAATCAAGTTTTAGACCACTTTCTCCAGGTGTGACGTCATAACCGTCACTACAGGGAAATCCCAAAAATTGTAGTAGTGTTCTTTTTTTCATAATGTTAAGTATTTATTATTAAATACCACATCACGAATAGGTTGGTTTTTGTATTTTGGCGTGCCGATTAAAAAGACTTGAATTACAAATTTTTTAACCACTCAAATTAGAGTAGATTTCAACGGGATTGTAAAATTATATAGAAAAATAGTAGGAAAGGTTAAATAAACGTAAGTTTTCTATGAACAAACTGTTTCCGTCGACAAAATGCATAAAATAGGATATAAACAGCTTGCTTTTTTACATAAGTTGTATTTTTATTAACTAAATTTTGTTAAAAACATTGGATTAATTGACCTCGTAAAATAGTGAACCCAAGCATGTTACTTTTTATTATACCAACTATGTTTTATTGATAAAATTTAGAATTGCCTTCGACTGATAGTGAATTTTGGTATTTACTTTAAATCCTTTTTATAAGTTCTTCTTCTTTTAAAGGTAACCGGATCAAAATGCTTCCACATGTTGTGAATAGCGTGGTTATCTTCCAATTCGGGAGTTCGTATGCAGCTTAAAATGCCTTTCTCGGAAAAAGTGTTGTAGTATTCATTAAAGATAATGGCAGTAACTCCTTTGCTTTGATATTCGGGGTCAATACCTATTAAATAGAAAAGCACTTCATTGCTTTCTTTTTTCGCTTTGAGCAAATGATAAAACCCAAAAGGAAACAGCCTGCCATTTGCTTTTTGCAACGCTTCTGAAAAACTTGGCATCACAATACTGAAAGCAACCATACTATTGTCTTTATCCATAACAAACTTAATATATTCCGGGTTGATAAAGCTGATGTATTTTTTCTTGAAGTATTCTTTCTGGACATCGGTAATGGCTACAAAAGAAGACAAACTCGCATAAGAGGCATTGAACAAATCAAACATCTTGTCAACATAGGGCATGATGTCTTTATTGTTAGTGAAATTCAGGGGTTTTAATTCGTAGCGCCTTTTGACTAATTCGTTTGCTTTTAAAAAAAGTTCTATTTTTACATTTGAAAAAGGGAATTTATTTTCGAGGTATTCCTTCTCTTTTACATAACCCAATTTTTCCAGATGTGCTGCGTAGTAAGGATAGTTATACCAGGTAATCATCGAACCTATTTCATCAAAGCCTTCGGTAAGCACTCCCACTTTGTCCAGATTTGAAAAACCCATTGGTCCTTCAACGTATTCTAAATTGTTTTTTTTACCTAATTCATAGACTTTCTCCAACAAGGCTTTGGTCACTTCAATATCATCGATAACATCCCACCAACCAAAACGCACTTTCCTTTTTTGTTGGTCATTGACTTCATCCCAATTAATGATAGCCGCAATTCTACCCACCACTTTATTGTCCTGGTAGGCCAAATAGAAATTCGCTTCCGCAGATGTAAATACCGGATTTTTGGTTTTATCGAAGGTGTCCAACTCATCATTGATTAACGGCGGAACCCAATACGGATGGTTTTTATATAAGGCAAACGGAAAATTAACAAACGCTTTGAGCAGCTTTTTTGAATTGGCTTCAACTATAGTAATCATTTATTGTGTCTTTTCTAATTCTACTTCGTCTTTGCGTTTTTTGCCTTTATCTTTTTTAGATTTTTTGCCTTTCTTGTCTTTCTTTTTATCGCCCTTTATCCTTTTATAGTTGGTTTCATAATTGCTGTCAAAACGCCACGCCATCCCAACATTTGCCAAAAGCAACGACGGAGTATCTTTCACATTTTTACTAAAAGACGCATCCAGTTGAATGTTTTCTCGAACCAGATAAGCAGCCCCAATCCTAAAAACAGTATCGGCATACCAATCACTTTTGTATCCCTGGAATTCCAAAAATCCTGACCAACGCATATTAAATCCTCTTGTCATGGTAGATATAATTCCCAAAGTCGGATAATCGGTCATGTATTTATCGGCTATTATGTTGTTAACCCAAACCCATTTGCTTCCGAAATGATTCTGAGTTATAACCATTACTTTTGGACTTACTGTTCTATCTGTTGGAAACGTATACGGATTAGTCCCCAAATTAAAATTAACTCCCGCATAAACTGCAACAGCCGGGATAAATTGCCTAAAGCTGAACTTGTGATTGGCTTTCCAACTATAGATATTCGGTTTTTCCTTTTTTATAAAAGGATCGTAGACTAAGTATTTTGCCCCAACAGTAATTTGCTTAAATCCACCGCGTGTATCTTCAACCAATGGCGCTGTATACCAATCATATTGGTATTGGGTATTTAAAGTGAATTCAAATTGGTCGAAAAAAGCACCATATCTCACATCCAGTTCAGTTCCAAAACCGGTTGCTTCATAACCTAATAAATTGTGCTTTTCCTTAATGCCATAAACTCCGGCTTCCGCCTGAATTACTGTTTTTCCAACTGAAAATGCCGACATCGATTCTCCCGGTCGGTTGGAATTAATAATGTCTGTATACTGTGCATATTGAGTAGCCGAAACCAACAAAAAGCCAACGGAAAGAAATGTTTTTATATTCATCATGCGCTGTCGAATTTAAGCGTTACAACTTAGTCTTTCAAAAGTAGTATAATTTATTATTTATTTAAGAAGTCAAAGCGAATTTTAAATTGTGGAATTTAGTATTTTTGACAAAAATTATTTATTCAATGGAAACTGCATCAATGCCGAGCTTGCTTAGAACACTATTGTGGATTATAGCCATTTACTATATTCTTAAGTTCTTGGCTCGAATATTTTTGCCTCTTATCGCCAAAAAAGTAGTCGAAAAAGCATCGCAGCAATTTCAGCAACAACAAGAGAATATCAAAAACCAAAAGACCACTCAAAATCAAACTGTCGATAAACCAAAAGAGAAAAAAATCGTTGGCGACTACGTGGATTTTGAAGAAATAGAATAATTTAGTGTTCAGTAACCTGCCTGCCGGCAGGCAGGTTAGTGTTCCGTTTTTGAACCATGAACAATAAACTATAAACCATCAACCAAAATAAATGAAGCAACTTCAAAAGCTCTATCCGCATCTGTTAGCCATCATTGGTTTTATCGTTATCTCATTAGTTTACTTCTATCCTATTTTGCAAGGCGAAAAAATCTACCAATCCGATATTGCAAAATATACCGGAATGGCGAAAGAACAAATTGATTTCAGAGCCGAAACCCACACCGAACCCTATTGGACCAATTCCTCTTTTGGTGGTATGCCAACCTATCAGTCGGGTGCCAATTATCCTAATGATTATATTGGAATGATAGATAATGCTATTCGATTTCTGCCTCGTCCGGCGGATTATTTATTTCTTTATTTCTTAGGGTTTTATGTGTTGATGCTGGTCTTTAAAGTCGATCCTTTGAAAGCATTTTTTGGCGCGCTGGCTTTTGGATTATCAACATATTTGATTGTCATTATAGGCGTGGGACATAATGCCAAAGCGCATGCTATTGGCTATATGCCTTTTGTAGTTGCCGGGTTTATTCTTGTCTTTAGAAAGAAATATATTCTTGGCGGAATCCTGACCATGCTAGCCGTTGCACTCGAAATCACAGCCAATCACTTTCAAATGACTTACTATTTGTTGATGCTTTTGATAGTGATGGGATTCTTTTTTGTTTACCAATTATATCAGGAAAAGGATTTAAAATCCTTGCCAAAAATCATCGGAACATTTGCGGTTGCAGTAATTTTAGCCGTGGGTGTCAATGCCACGAGTTTAATGGCAACCAAAGAATATGCTGATTTTAGCACGCGTGGTAAAAGCGAGTTAACGTTTAATGCTGACGGCACTAAAAAAGAAAGCAATATCGCCATGGACAGAAGCTATATCACCGAATATAGTTATGGCATTGTAGAGAGTTTGAATTTATTTTCACCTCGATTATTCGGTGGCGGCAACAACGAAAAACTAACTGAAGATTCGCATGTTTATAATTTTATGCTCAACTATGGCGCATCTCCGGAAGAAGCACGTGAACTTACCGATAATTACGCAGTTACCTATTGGGGCAACCAGCCACAAGTTGCTGCACCGGCTTATATTGGCGCTGTGGTTTTCTTCCTTTTTGTCTTGGCATTATATCATGATAAACGCAAAATAAAATATGCTTTCCTTGCGGGAGTCCTATTCTCATTACTGCTTTCCTGGGGGAAAAATTTATCATTTCTGACGGATTTCTTTATTGATTATGTTCCGATGTATGACAAGTTCAGGGCGGTTTCCTCTATTCAGGTTTTACTGGAATTATGCGTACCCGTTTTAGCGATTATGGGATTACAATCCTTCTTTACCGATGAGGAAAATCGTTGGAAAAGTTTGTGGAAAACAGGCGCAACAACTTTTGGGATTATCGTCTTGCTGTTTCTGTGCAAAGGCATGTTCCATTTTGTGGGCGAAATTGACCACCAATTAATAGACGCGTTAAAGCAACATCCTGACAAAGCCTTTGGCACACAATTTATAGACGCCTTAAAAGAAGACCGAAAGGATTTGTATTCAGCCGATTTATTGCGTTCAGGATTTTTGATTGCTATTTCGTTTGGCCTACTTTATTTCTATATCAAAAATAAATTAGCTGCCAATACTGCTGTGATTTTGGTTGGCTTGTTCATGGTTGGGGATTTATTCTTTGTGGATAAAAACTATCTGAGCAACGATGGACAACAATTCAGAAGTGCCCGTGAAATAGACAATCCTTATCAGCCAACACAAGCCGATTCTTTGATACTTCAGGACACAACCAACTTTAGGGTTTATGAATTGGCAGGCGGTATTTATAGTCCGCGTGCTTCTTATTTTCATAAATCAATTGGCGGTTACAGTGCGGTTATGCCAAGACGTTTCAAAGAAGTTTATGAACATCTGTTTGAAAAAAGCATGGGCGATTTGGGAAGCATCATTGACC
>JAYURX010000509.1:0-5933 GCA_043755965.1 Flavobacterium sp.
CAATTTCCTCTTTAACTTCTGAATGTTTGAAAGCCATAGCGGTAACTTCATCGTTTTCTGATTCGTTTAACAAACCATAAACGTAGAGTTCCAAAATTCCTGATTCAATATACTCTTTAGTTTCCATTTATACTTTTAAAAAATTTCGTAGGTCGTTTATGCACATTCGATTTTGGGTTTTTACAGTTCCAAGCGGGATTGCTAATTCATCCGAAGCTTCCTGTTGTGTAAATCCTTTGAAGAACAATAAATCAATTAACTTAACACATTTTGGTTTGAGTTTATTTACAAAATCCTTCAATCCAATACTATCAATTTTATTCGTCAACTTATTACTGTCATCCAACAGATGTACGAAATTATCTGAAGAGAGGTTTTTTTGACTATTGTTGAAACCTTTCGAACGCAATTTGTCAATAGCTGTATTTCTAGTGATATTGAGCATCCATGTATATAACCTTCCTTTACTTTGGTTATAGGTTTCAATGTTTTTCCAAATCTTGACAAAGACTTCCTGAAGCACATCTTCGGCTTCTTCCCGGTCATTAATTAAATTGGTAATAATACTGTAAAGACTTTTGGAATACATATCATACAATTGAGTAAATGCCCTTTCTTCCTTTCTTAATAATAAGGGTAATAGTTCTTCTTGTGTCATGGCTATAAATTTTGAAATGTAAATTAAAGAAACTTATTGTAAAAAAACTACTTTTTTTAACAAATACATATAAAACTATTGAGTTTAGATCCAAAATGGTTCTTTAATACGTAAATATTTAAGGAAGAATATGCTATGAAATTTTTCTTTCGAGGTTTTGTTGATAGAAACAGTTTTTCTATTATGGTTTGTTAGGAGCTCAGCGATTGATTTAGTCGCTGGGCTCTTTTATAATAAAACTTTAGTAATTGTATAACCGTAACTATAAAAATATTATCTAATTTTATAAAAAAATAAAGGAATGGGAAAGACATTAGTATTAAGTTGCAGTATATTGCTACTTTGGAGTTGTCAAAATTTGGCACAGAATAATAAAACAAATAATAAAACAATGGAAACACAAGCAGCTATTTCGGCACAGACAATCTATCAATTTAAAGTAAAGGATTTATATGGCGAGGAGTTTGATTTTGCCTCACTAAAAGGAAAGAAAATATTAGTGGTCAACACAGCTTCTGAATGTGGATTAACACCACAGTACAAAGACTTGGAAGCTATTTATGAAAAATACAAAGACCTTAATTTTGTTATAGTTGGTTTTCCAGCCAATAATTTTGGAGCACAGGAACCGGGAAGCAATGAGCAAATTGCCAAATTCTGTGAAATGAATTATGGAGTTACCTTCCCAATGATGAATAAGATTTCAGTAAAGGGAAATGATATGGACAAAGTGTATCAGTTCCTAACTCAAAAAAGCAAAAATGGCTTGCAGGACAGCGAGGTAGAATGGAACTTCCAAAAATATCTGATCAATGAACAAGGTGAACTGGTAAAAGTATTATCACCAAGAGTGTTGCCAACCGATGCTGCCATAGTTGGCTGGATTAATGGTAAAGGGTAACTAAAAGTTATTTTATAAAAAAAACCTGATGAATTTCATCAGGTTTTTTGCATTAATTTATCGACTAACGTCACTTGTACTGTGATTTAAAGAGTTTTTTTTCCTTTAAACGATTTTTAGATAATTACTAAATTATTCTCTATAAGTTTGAATAGAATTTCAAATGTTACACACTATGAAGAATATATTCAGCCCAGTATACAGACAAGATTATTTACAAGGTTTTTCAAATGGACTAAATCCATATTTAAACATAGAACAAAATCAAAATGACGCTTATGTTTTTGGTTTTAATCAAGGAAGATTGGATTATGAGAGAATGAATGGAAAAGTTGCCTATGGTATTCCTAAACTGATTGTAACTAATAAAGTTTTAGAAGATTTCCTTTTGGCTGGCATGCTTGGCATCAGTATTAATGATGATGACTATACCGCATTCCAAATTGATGTTATTTCAAAATGGTATCAAAGCGGAATCGAAAAGTATAATCCCGGTCAAAGCAGTTATCTTTTGGCAATACTTGAAGAAAACGGAATTGATATAATTTAACCCAATTTATAAGAAAACTTAAAACCTGAGACTTTTAAAGTTATCAGGTTTTTTTATTAGTCTAAAAATGCATTTTTAAACTCGGGCTTAATTCTATTTTTAGATGCTTGTTCATATCCATAAGCAAGACTTATTATCTCTCCTTCTTGATACGCACCACTGAAAAACGAAAGACCTACAGGTAATTCATAAACTTTTCCGCAAGGAATACTAATATGGGGATATCCACTCATTGCAGCTGGAGATGTCAGAAAGACATCGCCCCATCGGTCACCATAAATAGTGTCAATGCTGCAAGCAGGTCCCATTGTTAATCCGGAAATAGCGTCAAGTTTGTTTTCTTTTATTACCCCATCGATTATACTTTTTACATTGCTATGACTTTTTGCTAACACATTTACATATGCTGCACTTTCCAATCCTTCTTTCTTCTGAGACATTTCAAGTGTTTCCTGTTTGAAAGTAGGCATAGCTTTAGCTTCGTTTTTTTTATTAAAAGTGATAACATCTTCTAATGATTTCATTTTGGAATTAGCTGTATCCAAATACTTGTTTACACCATATTTAAATTCAAATTGCATAACCTCAAATTCCGCATCTCCATTCGCATTAATTTTATCAAGGTATTCTATTTCAACAACAGTAGCGCCTTGTTGTTTCATAATCTGAGTAGCTTTCTCTAATAATTCGTTTAGCAGTGGATTAGTATATTTCTTTTTCTCTATACCAATTCTTTTTCCTTTCAATCCGTCTTTTTTTAGAAAATCGATATAGTTCCCCATTGATTTCCCGCTACTTTCTTTTGTTACTGTATCATTAGCATCAATACCAACCATAGCTTCCAAAAGAATAGCGGCATCTTTTACTGTTCTTGCTAATGGACCGGCAGTATCTTGTGTATGCGAAATAGGAATAATACCCGAACGACTTAATAGTCCGACAGTGGGTTTTATACCTACGGTTCCATTTACAGATGCCGGACAAACAATGGAACCATCCGTTTCTGTTCCAACTGCAACGACACAAAGATTGGCAGCTACAGCAACTCCGGAACCGGCGCTGGAACCACAAGGGGAATGATCGATAATATAAGGGTTCTTAGTTTGCCCACCACGACTGCTCCAACCAGAACAGGAAGAAGTAGAACGAAAGTTTGCCCATTCACTTAAGTTTGTTTTTCCAAGTAACACAGCGCCAGCATCCCGTAATTTTTTCACAATAAAAGCATCGTTAGAAGCAATATTACCAATTAATGCCAACGAACCGGCAGTGGTCATCATTTTATCTGCCGTGTCAATATTGTCTTTAATTAGTATTGGAATACCGTGAAGACTCCCTCTGACTTTACCTTCTTTTCGTTCTTTATCCATTGCTTTGGCAATAGCCAGAGCATCTGGATTTATTTCAATAATGGCATTTAATTTAGGCCCATTTTTATCAATGGCTTCAATTCTGTCTAAATATAGTTTGGTGATTTGTTCAGAGGAATATTTTCCCGACTTCATTTTCTCCTGAAGTTCTGAGATAGTGATTTCATTTAATTCAAAATCATCTTCAGTTGAAGCATCATTGTTTTCCGATTTTGGTGTATCCGATTTAGTGTTGCAAGATGTTGCAAGTGCAGCTGTAATTCCGATAGCAGCTAATGCTGTATTTGCTATAAAATTTCTTCTTTTCATGTTTTATTTATGAATTAATTATTACAATACAATTTTATTAACTAAATGAAAGATAGTATATTTATTCCAATATCAACTGCATAATTACACTGTGCAACCATCGCTCAAACTTAAAACCACTTTCCTTAATTATTCCAACGGTCTTAAAACCATACTGCTTATGAAAAGCAATGCTGCTTTCATTTTCAGCATCAATCACACCAATCATTGTATGCAATTTTTGCTTTTTTGCCAAATCAATTAAGTTTTGCAATATAACTTTTCCAATCCCTTTTCCATGTTCGTTTGGCATCACATAAACCGAATGTTCAACGGTAAATTTATACGCTTCGCGAAAACGAAACTCACTGTAATAGCCAAAACCAACCACACGTTCATCCATTGTAGCCACAATTACAGGAAATCCTTTAGTTAGTTTTTCTTCAAAAATGGCTTGTTGCTGTTCCAATGTTCGCAATTCATAATCGTATAATGCTGTTGAATTGGCAATATAATAATTGAGAAGGGTAACGATGGTTTCCGCATCATTATTTTGATAAGGCCTGATTTTGATTTCCATATTTAAAATTAAAAGGAGCACTGCCAGTGGCAGTGAGGTATGCAAACTTTAGGTTGCAATATAATAAAATTTGAAATTAAACGGATTTTGATTGTATCTTTGTTTCCATTAAAAAACAACAATGATTTATCCTAAAATACCTTTAGCGCAGAGCATTATTGAAATATGCCATGCCAAAGGAGTACATGATATTATTATTTCCCCAGGTTCCAGAAACGCACCGCTAACAATAGGATTTACCAATAATCCAAAGTTTACCTGTTATAGTATTGCCGATGAGCGTTGTGCTGCTTTTTTTGCTTTGGGCATTGCGCAACAAACCAAAAAGCCCGTTGCTGTGGTTTGCACTTCGGGTTCGGCATTACTGAATTATTATCCGGCTCTGGCCGAAGCGTTTTATAGTCAGATTCCGTTTATTGTTATTTCAGCGGACAGGCCTTTTGATAAAATTGATATTGGAGATGGACAAACCATCCGTCAGGAAAATGTTTTTATCAATCATTCGTTATTCAATGCTAATCTAACCGAAGACGCTTCAGAAGAAAATGATGTGTTTATCAATGAAGCCATTAATGTAGCCATTGCCCGAAAAGGACCGGTACATATCAATGTCCCGTTTGAGGAACCCTTATACGAAACAACCAACAAACTTTCGGTAGATTTTAATGTAACCGGTTTGGTTATTCCCCACAGAATGGTTGATGTTGATGATATTATTGCTTTTACTACCTTGTGGAATTATAGCAACAAGATTTTGATTCTGGTTGGTGAATGCGCTCCGAATTCTATTGAACAGGAATGGCTCGAAAAATTAGCTTTATTGCCTTCAGTAGTGGTGATGACAGAAACGACATCTAATTTAGACCATCCAAGTTTTATCAACAATATTGATACATTAATTACTCCATTTTCAAATGCTGACTTTCTGAAGTTGCAGCCGAGAATACTTATAACATTTGGTGGCATGATAGTTTCAAAAAGAGTAAAAGTATTTCTTAGAAAATACAAACCAAGGCATCATTGGCATATTGATGAACACCGCGCATATGACACCTTTGGTATTTTAACCAAACATTTTCAGGTTGATCCCAACCAGTTTTTCAAACAGTTTTTACCGTTTATAAAAAAGAATGAAAGTGATTATAAAGTCACTTTTGAAAAAATTCAGGCAGAGCGAAAAATAAAACATACTGAGTATCTTTCTCAGGTTCCGTTTTGTGATTTAAAAGCATTTGAAAGTATATTATCAGGTTTACCAATCAAAATTCAATTGCAGATTAGTAACAGCTCAGCTATTCGCTATGCGCAATTGTTTGATATAAATAATTCGATAGAGGTATTTTGCAATAGAGGCACAAGTGGAATCGATGGCAGCACGTCGACAGCTATTGGAGCAGCAGTTGGAAGTAAAAAACCAACGGTTTTAATTACCGGTGATGTTGGATTTTTGTATGACAGCAATGCGCTTTGGAACAATTATATTCCTAAGAATTTTAAAATCATTTTGATTAACAATGGCGGCGGCGGTATTTTTCGGATTTTGCCGGGGCATCAGGAAACCGAAACATTCAACAGGTATTTCGAAA
>JAYURX010000510.1:0-5914 GCA_043755965.1 Flavobacterium sp.
GCGCTATCCTGCGCGATACGATGTAAACCTCGTTTCAGGCAGTAACCTTGTACCTGTGACTATTGTAAACATTCATGCCAAGGCGGAAGATGGCGATGCCACAAGCTATACCCGCAGGCTGGGTGCTTCGGAGGCGCTGAAAACCATCCTTACTGGTAGCACTTACAACACTAAAAACCTTGTTTTAATTGGTGATTATAATGATTACCTTTTCGGGACTTCAAGCATTGCCTGCACCTGTACGGATTCGCCCTTTAAAAACTTTATGGATGACACGGCCAATTATACCGCCACTACCCAGTACCTGAATGACGCGCACTGGAATCGTCCGCTTATTGAGAATATTATGCTGTCTAATGAACTGTCTCCAAACTATGTGATGAATAGCACTGCGCAGGAAATAGCCGCTGTCCAAAGCATCAGCAACTATTACAACACCACTTCCGATCATTTGCCGGTAAGCGCCCGTTTTCAGTTTTCAACATTAGCCGCTCCTTCTTATGCTGTTCCAACATCATTTGCCATTTATCCCAACCCGGTTACAGCCGAGTTAACATTTGAAGGAACGTCGCTGGAAGAGGATGCTGCCATCAGCATATATGACCTAATGGGCAGGCAGATGTGGTTTCAAAAAATAAATGCCCATACGGTTAATGTTGCCGCACTGCCTTCGGGAATTTACATCTTAAAAGTGGGGAATAGGTTTGGACGTTTTGTGAAGGATTAGGGATTTTTGATTTTAATGCCACACGAAAGGATTCGTGCGGCAGCGGGGGATGGAATTATGGTTGGAAAAATTGAAATTTCATGGTAACGGAATTGCTTTAATTTTTGCCAGAACAGAAACTAAATGTTTCTTTCAACACATTTGGAATGATGCAGATGCAATACTTTTTGTTAAAGGAAGGATTAAATTTTATCATGTTTCCGGAGTTCAGGGCGGAACACCAGGCGCACCTAGTGTGTTTATAGCTTATGGGAAAGAGAATGCTGTCGCTTTGAAAGATAGTGGCATTGAAGGAAGGTTTTTAGCATTGAAATAATCCCGTTAGGGATTTAATTTGGGTAACAAGAATGCAGAATATGATATAAATCCCTTTAGGGATGATATAAATTAAATAGGTTCTTTAAAAATATATCTTTCATCATAGTCAACCTCAAATAATTTTAAAAATTCTAAATATTCTTCCCGGAAAGTTTTTACAGCGTGATGTTGCGCTTGATTTTTCCATAACCTTCCTGCTTTCTTATTGGGCTTTTTTAATTTAAAAATGTATTTGAAACCCTAATTTGTTTTTGTTGAAAAATATACAAAAAGTGTAAATACCGTTCTTTGTTATTTCTTATTTTAGCAAAAACCAACAACTTTATGCAAGCAAAACCTTTTCTAAAATGGGCTGGGGGTAAAACCCAGTTGATTACTGATATAGAAAAAGCGTTACCCAAAGAATTCACTTCTCAAAAGTTTACTTATGTTGAACCATTTGTTGGTAGCGGGGCAATATTATTTTGGATTTTGAATAATTTCCCCAATGTGGAAAAAGCAGTTATTAACGATATCAATGCTGATTTGACTAATACATATAAAATAATTGCTGCTAAACCAAAAGAGTTAATTTCAATACTTAAGCAGTTTCAAAAAGAATATCATGACTTAGATATACTCGAAGAACAAAAGAAAGAGTATTTCTATGCAAAACGTGATTTGTTTAATACACGTTCCACAAACAAAGTAACACAGGCAGCTTTATTTATTTTCTTAAACCGAACGTGCTTTAATGGCTTATTTCGTGTGAACAGAAACAACGGTTTTAATGTGCCTATTGGAAGCTATAAAAAACCGATGATTTGTGACGCCGATAATATTTATGCAGTTAGCGAAGTTTTGCAAAGAGTAGAAATACTGACAGGTGATTATCAAGAAACTTTACAGCATGCAGAAAGACCTGCGTTGTTTTATTTTGACCCTCCATACAAACCCTTGAGCCAAACTTCTAGTTTTAACTCCTATGCCAAAGACGAGTTTGGAGATAATGAACAAATACAATTACGCGACTTTTGCAAAACACTGGACACTTTAGGCCACAAATGGTTGTTAAGCAACTCCGATGTAAAAGGAAAAGACATGACCGATACTTTTTTTGACGATATTTACAATGAGTTTCATATCAATAGAGTGTTTGCAAGAAGAAGTATTAATGCCAATATAGATTGTATAAAATTCAAAAATCATTATAAAAATGTAGCATAATGAAACAGAATGAAGCCGTTATTATAACATTAGAAAAACTTGGAGGAGTTGCTACACTTGGTCAATTAAATCAAGAAGTATTTAAAATATCTGATTGTGAATGGAAAACAAAAACACCTTTTGCTAGTATTAGAAGAATTGTACAATTAGATAAAAACATATACAAGATTAAACCAGGTTTGTATGGATTAACCAAGTATAGAACAGCAAATGAAAGTAAAGGAATTATTCAAGAAACTGAGATGAATAAAAATTCCAAAGAAGTTATTGAATTTAATCATTCATATTTTCAAGGAATTTTGATTACAATTGGAAATTTAAAAGGATTAAAAACATTTATTCCAAACCAAGATAAAAATAAATTATTTCTAAATGAAAAGTTAGTTGATATAAGAACTTTAAATGTAATACCTCAATTTTCATATTCTAAATTAGTGCAAAGAAGTTCAACAATAGACGTCATTTGGTTTAATGATAGACAAATGCCTCATTCATTTTTTGAAGTAGAACATTCAACAGATATTCAAAATTCTTTATTAAAGTTTAATGACCTTCAAGATTTTCACTCAAGAATGGTTATTGTTGCGGATAATAAAAGAAAAGACGAATATTTACAAAAAATAAAATACTCATCTTTTACCGATTTAAAAAAAGAGAATAGGGTTTCATTTATGGATTATGAATCATTAAATAGGCAATATGAAAGCATAATTGAGCAACAACAATATGAATTCTTATTATGAAAAGACACAAAATTGAACTATGAAAAAATACATATTTATTACACCCGAAGGCTCAACGGAAGCACCGAACAGTTCATACGAAGTAAATAATATGCAAGTAATTGGAATAGTTGAAAATGTTCCCAATGAAGATGAAGCATTAAAAAAACTTTTATTTGAAAACAATTGGATAATTGATGCTGAATTCAATATTGCTGAATTCACTGCTTATGAAATCTTATAATTTTAAATTCAAATATCTACCTTCAATACCAGAATTTTTTAAAGCTAAAGCATTCTCTTTTCCATAAGCTATTAAAACACTTGGAGCAACTGGCCTTCCACTTTGTATTCCAAAAATGTCATAAAATCTAATTCTTCCCTTTACAAATAAAATAGCGTTCGCGTCATTCCAAATATGTTCAAAGAAATATTGAGTTTCAGTTCTTGCGTATATTAATGCTATACCATTTCCGTGATTTTTTAATTTTTCCATCCATAATTCCATTCCTCTACCGTAGGGTGGATTTAAATAAACTCTACCAAACCAATCTCTCGTCAAACCATTCTCCAAAATAGTATAATTGTTTTTCGCATGAAAAAATGGCGCATTAATTGGACTACATGGGTCTAAATCGAATTCACCTAATTTTATTACTAATTCAGGTGGTGTTAACCATTCTACAGTAGTGTTTTCAGAGCGTTCAAAAGATGTATCCATTATCCACTTATTTATTTCTTCAAAGAAATTAATTTAATTTATACCATACAATACACAATAAGTGTGATCCTGTTAAATTTTATTTCTGTATTATATAAGGCAAATGGGACAAATCAGAAGGATTTGATTTTATCAATGATTTCAATCGCAACTGGCTAAAGCTAGTCAGAGACAAACTAAAGGATAATGGCACCATTTGGATAAGCGGTACCTATCACAATATATTTTCCATTGGGCAAATTTTACAAGAGTTAGATTTTAAAATTCTCAATGTCATTACTTGGGAAAAGAACAATCCACCACCTAATTTTTCTTGTCGGTTCTTCACTCATTCTGCCGAGTTAATTATTTGGGCACGCAAAAAAGAAAAAGTACCTCATTATTATAACTATGAGTTAATGAAACAACTCAACGGCAATAAACAAATGAAAGATGTTTGGAAATTACCGGCTATTGCCCGTTGGGAAAAGTCTTGTGGTAAGCACCCAACACAAAAACCATTAGCCGTTTTAACACGTATCATTTTGGCATCAACCAAACCTAATGCTTGGATATTAGATCCCTTTGCTGGTAGTTCCACCACAGGTATTGCTGCTAATTTAGCCAACAGAAGATATTTAGGAATAGATATGGAAAAAGAGTTTCTTGAAATTAGTAAAAAAAGGAAACTGGAAATCGAGAACCCAATCATTGTAGAAAATTACAAGCAAAAAATAAACGGTTTTAATACCAAACAAGAATTGACTTTGTTCCTGGCACAGGAACCAGGTCATGAATATAGCTTAGAACTTAATCTAAAAAAGATAAAGAATTAACCTTACACAACAAAAAAACCCAGCCCCTCAGCTGGGTTTTTCCTTTCCCAAAACCCGATAGCGCGGATTTGCAACCCGATAGCGCGGATTTGCAATCCGTGCCTATAAAACAAAAAACCCAGTCTCTCAACCGGGTTTTCTCAGTATTAACAATTAAAACAAAATTATGCAGCATTCTTATCAGTATCAGTATTCTTAACCTTCGCCGCACGCATACGGCTTATGTTTTTACTGATGTTGTATTCATCTTCGGTAACGGCACCTTTAAAAACCAGCTTGCCTTTATTGGCAATTTTGGAGATAAACCCATACAGTTCAGTATAATGGACACCATTGGTTTCCGTCAATAATTTTAAACGGTTCATATACTGGTTTTGCAGTTCATTTTTCGTTTCCAGCTCGGTTTTAAAACCGTCTAGTGTCATAACAAAGTCTGTTGGCATTCCTTCCGCCTCAAGGACAATTTGATTGCTGCTAACATACTGTTTCACGCTTTCAAGTTTTAGGATAGCGCCCTCAATATTATGAACAAACAGGTCTTTCTTCAGGCTGCTTACCGCCGAGGTATTCAAATCGGCATCGGCTAAATAACTGTTCAAAACAGTAAGCTCATTATTAAGGATACCGGCGGTTTTATACAAATTTGCGGTGGCATTTTTTTGCTCATCCGTCATAACCAGGCTGCTTTCCAATTGTTTTACAAAAGCAAGCTTCGTAGTAAAAGCAGTTAAAAAAGCGGCATTCAGTTTAGGAAACTTAGCAACTATGATTGCTTGGTCTCTTTCAAAGCTAGGCAATATAAAATCACCTAAAGTTGTGTACTCTTCTTTACGTATTTTAGTTTTCATAATAGTAATTATTAAAAATTAATTAAAATGTTTTTTACTCGTACACGTGTATAAAACCTACAAAACAAAACCTGTGCCAAAATTCCTATATTAATAAAATTTTAACATTTAATGAGGCAGGGACTTCGTGTTAATACCGAAGTGCTTCAGCCATAAAAATTGGGACAAATGCTGCTAAACGAGGGACTAACCGTATCAAACGAGGGACTAAGCGTATCAAACGCGGGACTTTGCGTATCGAATGAGAGACTTTGCATATCAAACGAGGGACTAAGCGTATCAAACGAGGGACTTTGCGTATCGAATGAGGTACTTTGCATATCAAACGAGGAACCTTGTGTATCGAGTGAGGGACCTTGCGTGTCAAACGAGGGACTTTGCTTATCGAATGAGGGACATTGTGCATCAAACGTGGGACACGACTACAGAAAAACAGCTTTAGTGCAAAAAACTGGTGCTCGAACACCGTTTGGAAAGTTATGGCGTAGTCGCCTTGTTGGAGCAGGAAATGGATGTAAAATTGGTAGACCAGCAGATTGAGGAGGTAGATGCCTTCA
>JAYURX010000511.1:0-2542 GCA_043755965.1 Flavobacterium sp.
TGGTTCTTCTTCGGAGGTACAGTGTATTGTTTCAGTTTTATACTATTTGAAAAACAATAACGACCGGGAATCCAAAGCAAATTTCTTGTATTACATTGCATCGAATGGTCAACAAAAAATAGCCATTCATGATTTTATTGCTCTTGGAATGGAGCAAAATAATGAAGCTCATTTTGAGCAATGGTTAGTCGGTTTTGACATTCATTTTTCGTTTAAACACTGTCGGAAAAAGTCATTGTATGAAGCTACAGAAAGTATAATTTCCAAAATTATCCCAATTGAAAAACGGAATGCTTATGTGCAGTTTTTTCTGGATATTGTTCTGGAGCAGGATTTAAAAAAGCAGGCCGGGATTTCAGATTTTCTATTGTATTGGGACAACAATTCTCAAAAATTGAGCATTCCATCGCCTGAAGGCAAAGAAGCGGTGCGCATTATGACCATTCACACTTCCAAAGGATTGGAATTTCCGGTGGTTATTTTTCCATTTGCCGAAGAAGATTACAGCAAAGGCCCAAGAGAAAAAATTTGGCTCAACGCGGACGAAGAACAAGTTGGCCTAGCCAAAGTTTTAGTTGATAAAAACAGCAACGTTTCCCAATATGGCGAAGAATCGGCAGTAATTTACAATCAGAAAAAACAGGAAGAATTATTAGATGATATCAATGTGCTGTATGTGGCAATGACACGTGCCGAAGAACAATTGCATATCATTTCGGGTATGCAAAGCAAAAGCAAAACCTCGGGCGAATATCCCAATAACATGGCGACTTTTTTTATCAAATTTTTGGAAGAAAAAAACCAGTTTGAGGAAAGCAAATTGGAATACGAATTGGGCAAAGCCGAAAAACTATCGGAAATCAAAGAAACAAAAGATGAAACCGAAACTATTCCGCAACTTTCGGCGACACTTAATCCAAAAAATATCAAGATTGCACAACGGGAAAGTTTGATGTGGAATACAAAACAGCAAAAAGCGATTGAATACGGAAACATCTTGCACGAGATTTTGTCGTTCATCAAAACCAAAGATGATATTGATTTGGCGCTGACAAAAGCTATCGAAAATGGATTGATTGTTTCTATACAACGAAATGAGGTAGCTAAAACAATCCATGAAATAGTCCATCATAAGGAACTGGCATCATTTTTCTCAAATGAGCATAAAATTTTAAATGAAAAAACCATTATTCAAAAAGAAGGAAACTTGGTAAAGCCAGACAGAATGGTGCTCAACAATAATAATGAAATTTACTTATTAGATTATAAAACGGGTTCACACCAAACCAAATACCAATTGCAATTAGAAAACTATCAGAATGCCATTGAAAAAATGGGTTTTAAAGTCACTAAAAAAGCACTGGTTTATATTGGGGAAGCTTTGGAAGTGGTAAATTTGTAACCACAAACAATAAACTACAAACAATAATCATGTACGGAAAAATTCAACAACACCTACAAAACGAACTGAATACCATTGAACAAAATGGGATTTTCAAAAAAGAGCGCATTATTACTTCGCCGCAAGGTGCTGAAATTACAGTAAATGGCAAAACAGTTTTAAACTTTTGTGCCAATAATTATCTGGGATTGTCCTCGCATCCGGAAGTGATTCAGGCGGCGAAAGACGCTTTAGATTCACATGGTTTCGGAATGTCATCGGTGCGATTCATTTGTGGAACGCAGGATATTCACAAAACGTTGGAAAAAAAGATAGCTGATTTCTACGGGACGGAAGACACAATATTATACGCAGCAGCTTTTGATGCTAATGGCGGGGTTTTCGAACCTTTATTGGGAGAAGAGGATTGTATTATTTCAGATAGTTTAAACCATGCTTCGATTATTGATGGGGTTCGTTTGTGTAAAGCGGCGCGCTATCGTTATGAAAATTCCAATATGGAAGATTTGGAAAACCAATTGAAGAAAGCAGTTGAGGCTGGACATCGTTTTAAACTTATTGTCACTGACGGCGTTTTTTCAATGGATGGATTGGTAGCACCATTAGATAAAATTTGTGATTTGGCCGATAAATACGAGGCGCTGGTAATGGTTGACGAATGTCATGCGGCAGGGTTTATTGGAGCCACAGGGAAGGGGACATTAGAAGCCAAAGGTGTAATGGGAAGGGTTGACATCATCACAGGAACTTTGGGGAAAGCATTAGGCGGCGCGATGGGAGGCTATACTACGGCCAAGAAAGAAGTTATTGAAATTTTGCGACAACGCTCTCGTCCTTATTTGTTTTCAAATTCATTGGCGCCCGCCATTGTTGGGGCATCCATCAAAGTTTTTGAATTATTAGAAAAAGACACAACACTCAGAGATAAGTTAGAATGGAATACCAGTTATTTCAAAGAAGGTTTGCGCAAGGCAAGAATTGATTTCATCGATGGAGATTCGGCAATTGTTCCGGTGATGTTATACGATGCCAAATTATCTCAAATTATGGCAGACGAACTTTTAAAGAAGGGGATTTATGTTATTGGTTTCTTTTTCCCCGTAGTGCCAAGAGACAAAGCAAGGATTCGCGTCCAATTAT
>JAYURX010000512.1:0-5878 GCA_043755965.1 Flavobacterium sp.
GGTTCTCAATTGCCGATAGGTGATTTAAGGACAGATGCCAAAGAAAATCTGATTACGGCTATTCAAATTGCATCGTTGCAACAAAAAGGGAAATCAGTAATTCACGAAGTTTGTTTGTATTTTGAATACAAATTATACCGTGGAAACCGTACCACCAAAATAAATGCGGAACATTTTAATGCGTTTGCTTCACCCAATTTTCAACAGTTAGCAGAATCAGGCGTTCATTTGAATGTAAATTCTAATTTGGTTTTGTCAAAGCAATCCACCAAAAAATTAGTGGTTCATAAAAAAATGGACAGCAATGTGGTGATTGTAAAAATGTTCCCTGGGATTAATGAATCTGTTTTGTCGGCCATAATTGCCATCCCAAATTTAAAAGGGATAATCCTTGAAACCTATGGTTCGGGAAATGCACCAACAGAAGAGTGGTTCATTCAAACCTTAAAAAAAGCCATCAAAAATGGACTTTACATCATCAATGTTACACAATGTTCCGGCGGAAGTGTCAACATGGGACAATATGAAACCAGTGCACAATTGAAGAAAATAGGAGTGATTTCGGGAAAAGATATTACTACAGAAGCGGCGATTACAAAACTGATGTACTTGTTGGGACAAAATGTGGCTCCGGCGGTTTTCAAAACTATTTTTGAAACTTCATTGCGCGGCGAAATGAAGTAACAAATTACCAAACTAACTTTTTTTACTGAAAAAATTTGCTGTTCTTTGCACCTTATTCAGAAAGGTGGCCGAGTGGCTGAAGGCGCACGCTTGGAAAGCGTGTTTATGGCAACATAACGTGGGTTCGAATCCCATCCTTTCTGCGATGAAACCGAAGTTTATGCTTCGGTTTTTGTTTTCCTAAACGTGTCGAAAGTTTACTTTCGTAAGCGTTAAGGAAAATAAAAACAAGCCTTGCAAAGGCTAAGGTGTCATTAATCAAGATTCCCAAAAGGGAAAAGCGCAGCTAATCCCTCTATCATTAAACACAGCACGTCGAAAATATATTTCAGAAGTGATGGGGAATAGAAAGACCCAGCCTCCGGGATCACCGAAGATAATCCCGTTTTCAACTCTTGAGAAGTTAAAATTTCTTCCAAAAAGTTGCACAACCAGAATAATCTTGCCATATTTGTGTGTATAATTCAAGAATGAAATCAATTTTTTTTCATAACAGTATTTGTTGTTGTTTCTCAAAAGAGGAGTGATTTTTTATGGACTAATGCTATCATATAGTTTTTAAACAATGAGACTCTTCAATTTTTTGAAGAGTTTTTTGTTTTTATAATATTTTTAAAAGCAATTTTTATATTATGAAATCAGTGAACAAAGCAATTTATCAATCCAATTTTTTGGAAAAAAGAATTTTACTGAACAAAAAGAAAGCTAAATATTGGATTAATGAAATATCCTATTGGTTGTTTTGTTCTAATAAGAAATTTATAGAATATGATTTTTTCGAACAAAAAGAAGTAGAATTAAAGTCGGTTTTAAAAGAATTGTTGGAACAGGAAGAGTTTGGAAAAGAAGAATCCGTACACATAGCAAATGATTTTTTTAATGCCATTAATGAAGTGCACCAACAGCTCCAGCAGGATTTAAAAACTATTTTAGCTTTTGATCCAGCAGCCAAATCAAGGAATGAAGTCTTAATTGCCTATCCAGGATTTTTTGCAATAACAGTACACAGGATTGCTTATGTTTTGTGGAAGAAACAAGCCTTTATTCTGTCTCGATTGATTGCTGAATACGCTCACAGCAAAACGGGAATTGATATTCATCCTGCAGCAACTATTGGAGAAAGTTTCTTTATTGATCATGGCACCGGAATCGTAATTGGTGAAACAGCAGTGATTGGCAAAAATGTAAAAATATATCAAGGAGTAACTTTGGGAGCATTAACAGTAAGCAAACACAAAGCCTCTGAAAAGCGTCATCCTACAATTGAAGATGACGTGGTGATTTATGCCAATGCCACTATCTTAGGTGGAACGACTACTATTGGCAAAGGTGCTGTAATTGGGGGTAATGTTTGGATTACGAATTCCATTCCGGCACAATCATTAGTTTTTCATAAAAGTGAAATTGTGATAAAAAATATTCAAACCTTCCCTGAAGCAATGAATTTTAGTATTTAATTTAAAAAACAAAGCCATGAAAGCAAACAGCATTTTAGGAACTATCGGCAATACACCCGTAGTAAAATTAAGTCGGTTATTTGAAAATAGAAACGTTTGGGTAAAACTAGAACGAAACAACCCAGGCAACAGTATCAAGGACAGAATTGCCTTAGCCATGATTGAAGATGCTGAAAAGAAAGGTCTATTGAAACCTGACAGCATTATTATCGAACCAACTTCCGGGAATACAGGAATTGGATTAGCTCTTGTAGCTGCTGTTAAGGGATACAAAGTAATTTTGGTAATGCCGGAATCGATGAGTGTCGAAAGAAGAAAACTAATGGAAATCTATGGAGCTGAATTCGAATTAACACCCAGAGAAAAAGGTATGAAAGGTGCTATTGAAAGAGCGGCAGAATTGGTTACCGAAACTCCAAACGCATGGTCACCAAGGCAATTTGAAAACCCAAACAATATCGAAATCCACAAAACCACAACGGCGTTAGAAATACTTGCCGATTTCCCTGAAGGATTGGATTATATTATCACTGGAGTTGGCACAGGTGGCCATATTACTGGCATTGCCGAGGTTTTAAAGGAAAAATTTCCAAACCTGAAAGTCATCGCCGTTGAACCTGAATTGTCTCCGGTTTTGAGCGGCGGAAGTCCTTCACCTCATCCAATACAAGGAATTGGAGCCGGATTTATCCCCGAAAATTATCATGCGGCTGCCATTGATGAAATTATTCAGGTAAGCAAGGATGAGGCATACGAATTTGCTAGGGCTATGGCCAAAAAAGAGGGAATTTTAGGCGGAGTTTCTTCCGGAGCCTCTCTGGCAGCAGTATCTAAAAAACTACAAGAGATTCCCCACAATGCAAAAGTACTGACCTTTAATTATGATACCGGAGAAAGATATTTATCAATAGAAGGATTGTTTTAATTTTTGATTAAAATATTTCATGAAAAACACTTTTTTGCAAAGGTGTTTTTTTCGTAAGTTTATGGCTTATAACATCAACATGCGGTTCTATCTTTTCATCACAACATTTTTTACGACACTAAGCATTTTTGCCCAGGAAAATGAGGTTAAGAATCAGGTTAAGGATGAAATAAATTTTGATGCTGTAGATTCCTTGTATCGCGAAGACCAGTTTTATTTAAATATCTCATACAATGCGCTGCAAAAACGTATTGAGGGAATTACCCAAAACAAACTTTCACCCGGAATTGCCTTTGGGTTTTTAAGGGATATGCCAATCAATAAAAAGCGAACCGTTGCCATTGCCGCTGGTTTGGGTTATTCATTAGCTGTTTACAACCAGAATTTAGCCATTAGGGGAAATAACGGAGTTAATACCTATCAGATTTTTGATTCTGACATTTCTTTTTCTAAAAACAAATTATCACTTCATTTTGTTGATTTACCCGTAGAATTCAGATGGCGGGATTCTACGCCTGGCCACATATTCTGGAGAGTTTACACGGGTGTAAAGATGAGCTATTTGTTTTATGACCAATATAAATCACAGGCATCTATCGGGGATTTTAAGCAATCCAATAACAAGGATTTGAATCAGTTTCATTATGGGATATACCTTGCTGCGGGATGGAATACCTGGAATTTCTATGTCTATTACGGTCTAAATCCTTTGTTTAAATCTTCAGCCAAAATTGACAATCAATCCATTGATATGAACACGATCAATTTTGGCCTTATGTTTTACATTCTATAGCCAAAAGTAAAGCAATACACTTTGTGGAATTACGCCGCACAAAAATCCAACTAACAATTCATTATTCGAATGCGCTTTCATGAATATGCGGGAGGAAGCTACAAGTCCATTCATTAGTACAAAAAAAGTAACAGTATTGATGGTGTTGATTTGGTTATGGATGCTCAAACCAATTATAAAAACGGTCAGCGAACTAATTCCAATCATATGAATGCTGGCTTTGAATTTGGCATATAGCAACAGAAATGTAAAAATCGTACTCAGCAAGCCACCAACAAAAAAGAAATACAGGCTTGGAAACCGGTCAATCGTTATACTTTTTTCTATTAAAACGGCAAATAACATTATCTGCAATAACAACGGGATTTTACGCTGCGAAATATCCGAAAGCATAACATTATCTATTTTCCCAAAAGTTCTCAGCAGATAAAAAAAGGCAATTGGCAACAGAAACGTAATGATGATTATCTGCAAAAAAAGAATCACATATTGAGCCAATGTAAAATACCGGGCTTCGAGCAAAACATAAAAAACAGTTCCTAAAAGTGGAATGAAAATAGGGTGGAAGAGATACGAAAAAAAAGGAAGGATTTTTTTCAAAGTAAGTTTTTTAAATCTTTTTCCTCATCCTTGCCACAGGAATATCAAGTAAGTCCCTGTATTTCGCAATGGTTCTTCGGGCAATTGGATAGCCTTTTTCTTTTAGGATTTCGGCTAATTGATCATCAGGCAACGGTTTGTTTTTGTCTTCCTCTTCGATAATATTTTTCAGGATTTTTTTGATTTCAAGCGTAGAAACATCTTCGCCCTGGTCGTTTTTCATTGATTCTGAAAAATACTCTTTTATCAATTTGGTTCCATAAGGCGTGTCAACATATTTACTATTGGCCACACGGGAAACAGTAGAAATATCAAGCCCAACCATATCGGCGATGTCTTTCAAAATCATCGGTTTCAATTTGGTTTCTTCTCCATCAAGAAAATATTCCTGCTGGAAATGCATAATGGCATTCATCGTCACAAAAAGCGTTTCCTGACGCTGGCGAATAGCATCGATAAACCATTTGGCAGAATCCAGTTTTTGTTTAATAAACTGCACGGCATCTTTTTGCGAATGTGATTTGTCTTTGGAAACTTTATACGTTTGCAGCATTTCCTGATAATCTTTGGAAATATGCAAAGTTGGAGCATTTCTGCCGTTCAAGGTGAGTTCAAGTTCACCTTCCACGATACGTATAGCAAAATCCGGAACAATCTGTTCTACCGTACGACTATTACTGTCAAAAGCGCCACCTGGTTTTGGATTCAGTCTTTCAATTTCTTCGATAGCTTTTTTTAGTTGCTCTTTCGAAATTTCATAGGTAGATAACAGTTTTTCGTAATGTTTTTTGGTAAAAGCATCAAAATTATTTTCTATAATATCGATTGCCATATCAACATATTCTGTTGGTGTTTTGTGTCGGAGTTGCAATAACAGGCATTCGTGTAAATCCCTGGCGCCAACACCGGAAGGTTCCAAATCATGAATGATATGCAGAATTTTTTCAACTGTTTTTTCATCCGTATAAATGCCTTGCGTAAACGCCATGTCATCTACAATATCCTGAACATCTCTGCGCAAATAGCCATCGTCGTCAATACTTCCAACCAGAAATTCAGCAATCTCACGCTGTTCATCCGTTAAAATAAAAGTATTTAACTGGTTGATTAAGTCCTGATGAAAACTCGTTGAAGCCGCAAAGGGCATTTGTCGTTCCTCATCGTCGTCGCTATAGTTATTGGCCTGCAGTTTGTAATCGGGAGTTTCGTCGTTGCTTAAATATTCGTCAATGTTGATTTCGTCGGTTTCGATGTTTTCATTTCCTTCATAATCATCATACTCGTCATTGTTATCGAACTCATCTTTCTCATACAATTCTTCCTCTTCCTTACCACTTTCCAAAGCCGGATTTTCTACCATTTCTTCTTTCAGTCGCTGCTCAAAAGCCTGTGTAGGCAGTTGTATCAACTTCATCAACT
>JAYURX010000513.1:0-2534 GCA_043755965.1 Flavobacterium sp.
CATTAAGCAAGATCATGATTAAAATGAAAATTCCAAGATAGAGAAATTCTTTCTTACTTAAGCTCTTATAGCCATTCAGCCTATTACTGTATAGGTCAATATAACCTATGATTAATATAATTGTAATTGCAAGAAATATGTATTTAAAAATTCTCATTTCAATTTTGAATTTATAAAATCAATAATAACATTTCTATTGGTCAGATAATCAAACCATTTCACATTTTCAGTTCGCTTGAACCAGGTCAATTGGCGTTTTGAAAATCGACGCGTGTTTTTCTTCATTTCTTCGATAGCAAAATCTAAAGTAATCTTTCCTTCAAAATTATCAAACAATTCTCGATAGCCAACGGTTTGCAACGCATTTAATAGCTTATTTGGAAACAAACCTTCAGCTTCTTTTACCAAGCCTTCGGTAATCATAATATCAACACGCTGATTAATTCGGTCATATATGATTTCCCTTTGTGCTTCCAGACCAATAATGATAGGAGTGAAGTGGCGCTCGTTTTTCTTCTGATTAAGAAAGGAAGAATACGGTTTCCCGGTTCCGATGCAGACTTCAATAAAGCGCTTCATTCGCTGTGGATTTTGCAATGTCTGTGGATTTTCAGCTGCTAAGACGTTGTAATAATCAGCATCTAATTCTTTCAACTTATTTCTTAAGTAATTAATTCCAAGTTCCTCAAAATCAGTACTTACTTTATCTCTAATCAAATTTTCAATTTCCGGAAAATCATCAAAACCTTTTAGAATCGCATCCACATACAAACCTGAACCTCCAACCATTATTTGGATGTTATTTTTCAGAAACAATTCATCCAGTTTGTTGATGGCTTCTTTCTCAAAATCACCAACAGTATAAGTCTCAAAAATTGATTTGTTTTGGATAAAATGATGTGTAGCCGATGCTAATTCCTCTTCAGTTGGAACCGCAGTTCCAATGCGCATTTCCTTAAAAAACTGCCGACTGTCACACGAAACAATATCACAGCCAAAATGTTGTGCCAAAGCAATACTCAAGGAAGTTTTTCCTATTGCAGTGGGACCAATGATTGTGATTAGGTAGTTCAATACGGATTTTTTTTAGCCCCGATAGTAGCGAAAATCCTTTTTATTACTTTAAAAAAAGCCCTTCGACTGCGCTCAGGGTGACAAAGTAATAAAAAGATTGTAGCGGATAGCGGGATTCAGCTTCAAAATTTAAAATTTGACAATCTTTATCACTTTATTTCGTCTTAAATGAGTTTGAATAATTGTTCTGGTGTCCCGGTTATTTTGCATCGGAATGATGATGTTTTTCAGGATGTCAATATTGTTAATTTGATAATTCAATTCGTAAAAACAATATCCTTTATAAATCCCATTTTCAATCAAGACAGCGCAGCGTTCGTCGACCGTTCTTCCTCTGTCTACAATAACCATATTGTCATTTTCAAACTTCATTTCATGAATGAATTCTTCAATGCGTTCATTATATAATTCGGGCGCTTCTTTCCCTAAACACGCACCATTGCATTCTTTTATTTTATACTGGAAGCAACCATTCTTGGTTTCGTATAAGCCATTTATTTTTTGACATAAATTATGCTTTTCGGTAATTTTCAACAGTGAATTTTTCCCTTCCTGCATAGAAGTAAAAGAGGTTATTTCTTTTTTTCTGCCATCTGCTTTTTGGATTTTTAAAGCCAAATAACCGTTTTCATCCTTTTCGGGATATAACGCCCATTGAAAAATAGTCTTGCGCTGCGATCGGTTATAGATTGGTTTATTGATTTTTATCTCTTCACTTTCTTTCAAAAGCGCAACCAATTCACTTCCGGTAACTTCATAGGTGACGGCAAAAACTTCGCTTTGAATTTTTTTACACTTCCCTGAACTTCCCGTGAAATGCTGATTAATGCGTTTCTTGATATTTCGGCTTTTGCCAATGTATATCAAATCTCCTTTCTCGTTATGAATGTAATAAATACCTGTTTTTGTTGGCAAATTCTCTACTATATCTAATAATTTTGGAGTTAGGCCTGATTTAATTTCGGCCTTAATCAAACTGATTAAAATTTCTTTTTCAGTATCTTTTGCCAAAATCATTTTAAACAATTTCACTGTTGCCATGGCGTCACCGCTGGCGCGATGCCTATCGGTTACCGGGATTCCAAGTGCCCGAACCAATTTCCCCAAACTATAAGAAAGTTGTCCCGGAATTAATTTCTGTGCCAATTCAACGGTACAAAGAGTTGGCTTAATGTAGTCATAACCCAAACGACTGAATTCTGTTCTTAGGATTCTGTAGTCAAATGAAGCATTATGGGCTACAACAATGCAATCTTCTGTAATTTCGATAACACGCTTGGCAATTTCATAAAACTTTGGCGCCGAACGCAGCATGGCGTTGTTTATCCCTGTCAACTTTACCACAAAGGGTTGAATCGGTTTTTCAGGATTTACTAAGCTAATGAATTGGTCTACAATTTCGTGGCCGTCAAATTTATAGATGGCAATTTCGGTAATGCCTTCTTCATTAAATTGTCCAC
>JAYURX010000514.1:0-5856 GCA_043755965.1 Flavobacterium sp.
TGTTTCAAATGATAATCAACAATTTCCTTTTTCTTTTGATTGATATAACTCGTATAATCAGTATCAGAAACAGCCAGAATCTTTTCTAATTCAACAGAGGCTTTCTTTATGGGAAAGCCATTTAATAGGAGAGATAAATGGAAAAAATTGAACATAAAGACAATAAAAAAGGGCTAACGAATGTCAGCCCTTAAAAATACTATTTTATTTGGAATTAATTTTTAAGAATTTTAATCACTTCTTTTTTGTTACCTGAAGTTAATTCGAAGAAATAAGCACCCGTTGAAAGAGATGAAATATCCACGGAATTTTCAATTCCGTTTAGGGATTTAGTCATAACTACTTTACCGGACAAATCAGTCACTGATAAATTTGCAGAATCAACATCTGGAGTTGAAATTGTTACTACTGAAGTAGCAGGATTTGGATAAACCTTAAATTTAGCAGCGTTTTCAAAACCTGGATTTGCTAAAGGACTGGTTAATTTAAAAATACCTGCAGTACCAAAAGGATCACCATCACCAAAACCAGCACTCCATCCTGTAGTTCCAATAAATGCAGACGCTCCTCTTTGCATAGCTGATTCAACATCAGTCCAGGTTGCCCCGTTATTCGTACTAACAGACGTTCCAACCGGAGCTGCTTGTGAAGTAGCAACGATTGTTGTAGTTCCGGGAACATAATTAAGAATCCTACGAGTACCAGTAAAAGTAGCTCCTGTACCCCAAGTCATTCCACCATTTGTAGTGGTGTAGTATGTATAAACAGGAGTAGCAACTGTTCCTGATGTTTTTAATAAATAACCATTGCTAGCACTACTAAAAATCGCACTTCCACTATTACCCGGTAAAGCAGCACCAAAATCAGTCAATGGCGCTTGATATCCTGTCCAAGTTAGTCCTTGGTCAGTAGTTCTGAATAATTTTCCTTTATTTGTTGGGAACCATAATGTACCTCCGGCAGCAATTGGCGTACTGTTATATCCCCATTCACCACTCAAAGGATTAGGAGTTATATTGGCATTAGGAACTTGGGTCCAGTTAGTACCACCGTCTGTAGTTCTCCAAATTTCAAAATCGCTACCCACAGGGTCACCATAAGCAACGCCAACAAGGTCATTAAAAAAATAAACTGCATTAAGGAATGAAGAACCAGCTGTTTGAAAACATGTTTGGCATTGTGGAGACCATGTTGCTCCACCATCAGTAGTTTTATAAATGTATCCTACGCCGTTACCAGGATCTCCGGGAAGATTATTGATAGCCGAAACCCAAGCTGTAGTTGCGCTAACCGGCGATATGTTATTTATTTCCCAAACAGTATTACCGACATCAATAAGTCCAGCAGTCCAAGTCGTGCCTCCGTTTGTTGTCATAGTAAATTCCTGAACATTGTCACCAAGACCGGAACCATCGTAGGCTAAAGCCCAAACAGTATTTGCATCAATGATACTAATTTGGCTTAAACCTCTGCTCGCAGCAATAAAGCCCGTGCCTTGAGAAGTCCACTGAGCATTAATAGTTGAGGTTAAAGCAATTAAAGAAAAAGTAAGTAATAATTTTTTCATAGTTTTTCAATTTAATTAAATGAAAAACAAAAATAGCATTTTTATTTTCAACTGCCTTAATTTTTAATAAATCTTTAATGGATAAAAGATTATTTTTGCATCAAAATAAAAAAGATGGTCATCTTACTACTTGGTTCAGGCGGCAGAGAACATGCTTTGGCGTTTAAAATGCTTCAAAGTTCAAAATGTTCAACACTTTTTGTCGCTCCCGGAAACGCTGGAACAGCTACAATAGCAACAAATATTTCTATTAATCCAACCGATTTTAAGGCGATAAAATCATTTGCAATTCAGGAAAACGTCGAAATGGTTGTGGTTGGTCCGGAAGATCCATTAGTGGCAGGAATTTATGATTTCTTTAAAAATGATTCAGCGTTACATCATATTCCGGTTATTGGCCCATCAAAAGTTGGGGCTCAATTGGAGGGAAGCAAAGAATTTGCCAAAGAATTTTTGGTTAAGCACACCATTCCAACAGCCGCTTATGATAGTTTTACGACAGCAACTGTCGAGAAAGGATGCAAATTTTTAGAAACACTACAAGCTCCTTATGTTTTAAAAGCCGATGGATTAGCAGCCGGGAAAGGGGTTTTAATTATTCATGATTTAGAAGAGGCAAAAACAGAATTGCGGAATATGTTGGTTCATGCCAAATTTGGCAATGCAAGTGCCAAAGTAGTTATTGAAGAATTTCTCGACGGAATTGAATTGAGTTGTTTTGTATTGACAGACGGGCAACATTATAAAATTCTGCCAACAGCTAAAGACTATAAGCGAATTGGTGAAGGAGACACAGGTTTGAACACAGGCGGCATGGGAGCAATTTCTCCGGTTCCGTTTGCAGACGCACTTTTGTTGGAAAAAATAGAAACCCGAATTGTAAAACCAACTGTTCAGGGTTTACAGAAAGACGGAATTGAATATAAAGGTTTTGTTTTTATTGGATTAATCATTGTCAAAGGCGAACCAATAGTAATCGAGTACAACGTTAGAATGGGTGATCCCGAAACCGAAGTTGTAATTCCGAGAATAAAATCCGATTTGGTGGAATTATTTCAGGCAGTAACAAATGGGAAATTAGACCAAGTTTCGTTAGAAATTGATGAAAGAAGCGCTACAACAGTTATGATGGTTTCCGGCGGTTATCCCGAAGAGTATGAAAAAGGGAAAGAAATTACAGGAATAGAAAATATAAATGACTCTCTTGTTTTCCACGCAGGAACAAAACTTGAAAACGGTAAAGTGCTAACAAACGGCGGAAGGGTTTTAGCCATCACCTCTTTTGGCGATGACTTCCGGGAAGCCATAAAAAAATCTTATCAAAATATAGACAAGCTACATTTTGATAAGATGTATTTTAGAAAAGATATCGGCAATGATTTAAAATAATTCCACTTTTCCCCTTTGGGGATTAAGGGGCTTTACTTTAAGAAAGAATGAGCCGTTGTATCTTGGTTTTCTTCGTTGTTGGCTCTATGTTTTGCCAATTCCTTGCACCAGTAAACAGTGTAGTAGGCACAAACTAATATCAGCAACCAACTAACAAGGTTAGCCAACCACCAACTGCTTAACTCTAAATTGCGCAAAAAATCAAATGGTAGGAATAAAAAATCTACAAATAAAGATTGAATGCCTTCAAAAAATGCTCTCATTTTATAAAATGTTATATTTACAGCACAAATGTATAAAATATCCGTATGATAACAAGCGTTTTTAAAAAATCTACTCTACTTAATAATGCTTTGGTGGTAGTTTTGTTGCTGCTTTTCTTTTTTATGTATCAGTCAAGTGATTTGTTGACGACGCTTTCCTCCCATGGATTCTCTAAAACAGCAACACTTGTTTTATTATTATTGGCTTCTTTGTTCCTGGTAAATTTTACGGTAAAAAAGAACAACCTGACAAAAAACAGCAGTTATACGATTCTGTTTTTCTTATTATTCCTGCTCATTTTCCCATCCGTTTTTAATAATTCTAATTTATTGTTTGCCAATTTTTTTCTTCTTCTGGCTTTCCGAAGATTGATTTCATTGCAAACTTTAAAAGCGCCAAAAGAAAAAATTTTCGACGCTTCGATGTGGATTTTTATAGCTTGCCTATTTCATTTTTGGTGCATTCTTTTTATTCTGCTGGTATATATTTCGATAATTTTCCACGTTTCAAGAGATTATAGAAACTGGCTTTTACCCTTTGTGGCGTTGTTTGCAACTGCGGTTATATTTTTGTGTTCCGCTTTGGTATTTGATAAAACATGGATTACCCATATTTTGAGCCAAATCCAAACTAATTTTGAACTGGATTATTTTACCAATAATTATCAAAATATAGCGCTTTCATTTTTTGTTGTTATTGCCATGTATTTTCTATCATCACTGATTTTTTCCCTGACTAACAAACCATTGATTTTACAAGCTTCTTATAAGAAAATGATTTTCGGCTTTTTAATCGGAGTAACAATTTTTTTGATTTCGTCTGAGAAAAACAACGATATGTTGATTTTTACTTTTATGCCATTATCAGTAATGTGTACCACAAACATTGAATCTTCCCAAAACAAAATGTATCAGGAAATTGCGTTGTTATTACTTATTTTGGGATCTGTTTTTAGCTATTTTTCTCAACTATAATTTACTTCCATAAGCCAAATCTCCGGCGTCGCCAAGACCAGGAACGATGTAGTTTTTCTCGTTGAGTTTTTCATCAATCGCAGCTATCCAGAGATGGCAACTGTCAGGAAGATTCTGCTTCAGGTATTCAATGCCTTCGGGTGCCGCAATTACAACAGCGATATGGATTTCCTTTGGTTTTTGTTCCAAATGCAACTTGTTCAAAACCGCCACCATCGAATGTCCTGTGGCAAGCATCGGGTCAATCAAAATCAGGTTTTTATTTTCAAAAGAAGGTGCCGCCTGATATTCTACCAGAATTTCGAAGTCATCATCGTTTTTATAATGATGACGATAAGCAGAAACAAATCCGTTTTCAGCGTTGTCAAAAATATTCATGAAACCCATATGTAATGCCAATCCAGCACGAAGAATAGAACACAAAACTACGTTATCGGCAATGGTCGTAGTGTGTTTAATGCCAAGCGGAGTCTGAACATCAATAGCTTTGTATTCCAAAGTTTTACTCAATTCATACGCCATAATTTCACCAATTCGCTCAATGTTTTTTCGGAAACGCATACTGTCTTTTTGAATGTTGACATCGCGAATTTGGGCCAAAAAATGATTAAGTATACTGCTGTTTTCCGAAATATTGTGAAGATGCATGAATGTGGGAATTTGTATGTTTACGTAAAAGTATAAAAAACTATCTTTGCACCCGAGACCTTTAGGTCGAATTGTATGAAAAATAAAATTTAAAAAGATGTTTTCAAAATTTGCCTATTCTATATTTGAACAAAGTATCAGGGATTATCATGTTCATGACAACGTAGACCAACCAGTTAATAACCCGTATCCAAAAGAGAAAATAGAACATTTGTTGTATTTTAAAAACTGGATTGACACCGTTCAATGGCATTTTGAAGACATCATTCGGGATCCAAATATAGACCCGGTTGCGGCTTTGGTTTTGAAAAGAAAAATTGATGCTTCCAATCAGGAACGTACCGACATGGTGGAATATATTGACAGCTATTTTCTTCAAAAATATAGCCATGTTAAAGTAAAAGACAACGCTAAAATAAATTCCGAAAGTCCGGCCTGGACGATTGACAGATTATCCATTTTGGCATTAAAAATTCATCATATGAGCGAGGAAGCCAATCGCTCGGAAGCTTCACAAGACCACAGGGATAAATGTCAGGCAAAATTAAATGTCTTATTAGAACAAAGAACCGATTTGTCAACAGCGATCGATGATTTATTGACGGATATTGAAAACGGCGACAAGTTCATGAAAGTGTACAAGCAAATGAAAATGTACAACGACGACGATTTGAATCCGGTTTTGTACCAAAACAAAAAATAAAACTGGCAACTTTTGTCAAAGCCAATCCAACATATAGCTGTCATCCGAATGTCTGCCATGGGCGATGTTGCGATGACAGTTCCTATAATTAGGGCATTCGTTGAGCAAAATCCTGAAGAAAAAATTACCGTCGTTTCCCGACCATTTTTCAAACCTTTTTTTGACGGAATTCCGAATGTGAATTTCTTTGCGGTTGATGTAAAAGGAAGACACAATGGGTTCGTGGGATTATTAAAATTATATTCCGATTTAAAAAAGCTGAATATTGATGCTGTTGCCGATTTGCACAATGTGCTGCGTTCACAAATCAT
>JAYURX010000515.1:0-2529 GCA_043755965.1 Flavobacterium sp.
ATTCCGCCAGCAATCAGTTCATCCGTAAGCATGGTTGGAGTCTTGTCGTAACCCGAAACATTCTTTCCAATGTTTTGGAAGTAACGGGCCAAAGCACTCATTCCGATGCCACCGATTCCGATGAAATAGACGTTATGTATCTGGTTTAGGTTCATTTTAAAGGTGCTAAGGTTCTGAGCAACTAAGGCTCTAAGGATTAGCTATTATTTTTATTTTATTAATTTGACAATTTGTTCTACAATATCTTTTGTCGCATTTGGCTTGGCCAATTTTTTAATGTTTTCGCTCAATTCGGCTTGAAAATTTTCATTGAAAATTAAATTCGAAAAAATCGGTTCAAAAGTGAAGTTCAAGTCACTTTCCTTAATCATAATGGCTCCATTTTTATCAACAATTGCTTTCGCATTTTTGGTTTGATGATCTTCGGCTACATTTGGCGACGGAATAAAAATTACGGGTTTCCCAACCAAACACAATTCCGAAACTGAAGATGCACCAGCACGCGAAATCACAAAGTCGGCCGCCGCATAAACCAAATCCATTCTCTCAATAAATGACACAACCTGGACAAGCTGGCCATCAGAAAAATGATTATAGTCGTGATAATACAATTTGCCACATTGCCAGATAATCTGAATATCTTTTGAAACAAGATTATATATTTCCTTTTCTATCAATTGATTTATTCTTCGGGCGCCAAGACTTCCTCCAAGTACCAAAAGTGTTTTTTTATTGGGATTTAAATTGAAATGCTTAATAGCTTCTTTTCTTTTTGAATCGATTTCCAATAAATCCTGACGAATTGGATTTCCAGTCAAAACAATTTTTTCTTTTGGGAAAAAGCGCTCTAAATTTTCATAGGCTACACAAATTGCTTTGGCTCTTTTGCTCAATAGTTTATTTGTTATTCCTGGATAGGAATTTTGCTCCTGAATAAGCGTTGGTATATTCAGGGTATTTGCCGCCTGCAATAAGGGTCCGCTGGCAAAACCACCGGTTCCAATTACCACATCCGGCTTGAAGTCTCTAATTATTTGTCTTGATTTCCACAAACTACTTGCAACCTTAATTGGAAACATCACATTTTGCAAAGTCAGTTTTCGTTGTAGACCCGCAATCCAAAGTCCTTCAATTTTATAACCTACTTGCGGCACCTTTTGCATTTCCATTTTGTCTTTGGCACCCACAAAAAGAAATTCAGCTTCCGGAAAACGCAATTTTAATTCATTGGCAATAGCAATGGCCGGGTAGATATGTCCACCGGTTCCGCCACCACTTAATATGAATTTTAATTTCCTCATTTTTTTATGCTGAATTTATTTACTTCACTTGAAATATTTTTTATAGGAGTTCAGTGAACTTTGTTTCAGTATCTTTTTTTGCCACGAATGCACGAATAATTTTTAATTCTTATTCAGAACAGCACTCATCGGATTTGCCTTGTCCACAATGGAGAAACCTTCCAGTTCCACTTTCTCAGTTTCCTCATCTTCCTGTAATTGTTTGTCAATTAGTTTTTGCAAGGCATCATCACGTTTTTGTTTGTCAGCTCGCTCTTCTGCAATTTCTTCTTCTTTTTTGGTCACACTCAGAATAATTCCCAAAGCAATACAGGTCATCCAAATAGAACTGCCTCCGCTACTAATGAGTGGTAATGTTTGTCCGGTTACCGGCAATAATTCGACAGCAACAGCCATATTGGTCATCGCCTGAAAAATTATCGGAAAACCCAATCCGACGACGACGAGTTTTCCAAAAAGGGTATTGGCTTTATGCGCTGCCACTACAAATCGGAATAGTAATAATAAATACAGTCCTAAAACACATAGCCCACCAATTATTCCGTATTCCTCAACAATTATGGCGTAAATAAAATCGGAAGATGACTGTGGTAAGAAATTTTTCTGCACGCTTTTCCCGGGACCAAGTCCGTAAATACCGCCTGAAGCAATCGCTATTTTTGCCTTTTCGATTTGGTAATCGTCTTCATCAGGTTTGTCGCTGGTAAAGTTGTCAATACGTGCAATCCAAGTATCCACGCGATTTGGGAACGCGTCCGGAAAAGCTTTGGCAACCAATATGAAAAATGTCAATCCGATAATTCCCGCTCCAAGTATAATTCCGATATATTTCAGTGGATATTTTCCAATGAATACCAACATAATTACCATTGAAAATATCAAGGCAGCTGTGGAGAAATTCGCCGGAAGAATAAAAATTAACGTAATAAAGACGGGTGCCCACAATTCCCAAAGCGAGTTTTGGAATGTAATAGGCGTTTCTCTTTTTTTAGATAAATATCTTGCCACAAAAACAAACAATACAATAGATGCTAACGTAGAAGTTTGAAACGTAATTCCAATAAACGGAATCTGTATCCATCGACTGGCGTTGGCACCGTCAATGATAGTTCCTTTCAGCAAAGTATAAAACAGCAAAATCCAAACGACAGGCAGTAGAATTTTGGATATCGTTTTGAAATAATGATAGGGAACTTTATGCACTTTGTAAAGAATGAAAAAACCAACC
>JAYURX010000516.1:0-5824 GCA_043755965.1 Flavobacterium sp.
GGCTAACGTAGCGCCAAACAGTGTGGATACTATGGTTTCAATTATGACTGGAACCTGCGGCGCATTAACTTGTGTTGCAGCTAACGATGACATTTCCACTAGTAACTATTTATCAATCGTTACATTTCCTGTAGCTGCTGGGGCTACTTATTATATAGAATGGAGTAACTATTGGGATGGAGCTGGTTTTGATTTTGAAATTACGTTAACCCCAATTTCATGCTTGAAGGTATATACTGTTAATGCTCAGACCCTTACTACAACTACTTCAGTTACATTAAATTGGGTGCCATCATTGAGTAATCCTGCCAGTTACGACATAGAGTACGGTGCTCCTGGATTTGTACAAGGTTCTGGGACAACAGTTACTAGTACCACAAACAGCGTTTCAATTACTGGCTTAACTGCTGAAACAGTTTATGATTATTATATAAGAAGTAATTGCGGTGCAACTCAAAGTGTTTGGACTTCGGCAAATAAATTCACTACGGCAAAACTTGCGCCCGAAACCTTTACTTTTGACAATGCATCTCAATTGGCTGGTTTTACCGCCGTAACAAACGGCCCTGGTGGTCAACAAGCACAACCTGTAGTTCCTCCTGGAACTGCTGGTCAAGGTGGTACACCGGGTTATTGGATATTTGGTTCAAGTACTACAACTGCAAACAACAATTGGTTAATAACTCCTGCGTTTTCATTACAAGCAAATGAAACAGTTTCTGTTTCATTTTACCATAGATCAAGTACTTCACCAAGAACTTTACGAGTAACTGCGGGTACTGGCAATACACCAGCATTACAAACTACAGTGTTAGGAACCTTTACAATTCCTGCAGGAACTACTTGGACTCAAGTAAATGTTCCTACTACGTTTGTAGCACCAAGTGCAGGTATTTATTATTTTGGATTCAATGACAATTCAGCTGCTACAGCGACTGCTGTAAATATGAGGTTAGATACAATTACTTTCACTTCAGTTTTAGGAACAAATGATTTCTTATCATCTAAATTCTCTGTTTTCCCTAATCCTGTAAATAATGTTGTCAATTTCTCAAACAATCAAAATGCGGTTGTTAGTACAGTTGATATAACTGATTTAAACGGAAGAGTAATTAAATCAATAAAAGTTAATGCAACTGAAGGTCAAATTTCAGTAAGCGATTTAGCAACTGGAATGTATATGATGAAAATCACTACCGACCAAGGAATTGCTGTAAAGAAAATTGTTAAACAATAATTTTTTTAAATCATATAGAAAAGCCATCTCGTTCTAAAAAACGAGATGGCTTTTTTTTATGCTAAAAATTTAGATTGTAGCTCACGTGTTGGAATCATACAACTCTCTTTCCTACCAAACCATTTGTATCTGTTTTTGGCAACATAATCATAGATATAATCCCGGATTGATTTCGGAAGAATAGAAAAGACAAGTAAAACTTTATAAACTCCACCGATTTCCTTGAGAATTTTAAAGGCAACGTCTGACTTTAAATAATATGCTTTTCCCGGTTCGTATAAAATAGTGCTGTCAATGGTTGAAGCTCCAATATGATTAACGATTTTTTGACCCAATTCTGATTGAAGCGGAACAAACCTGAAAATATCTTTTTTATCGTGTTTAATGACAAATTGAACTGACGTATCACAAAGATTGCAAACCCCGTCAAAAAGGATTATTTTTTTATCTTTAGGTAATTCTGAAATTTCCATCTTTATTATTTTGTTTGAACATACTCCAGTTCTTCCAAATTTACTTTGGAAGTAAAAATACCATAATTGACAACAGCTTTACTTTTTTCAATCTTATCAATGGTTCCAATTGATTTGCCATCAATCATTCGAACTCTGTCCCCAATTTTAAGAGTGACTTTTGGTTTTTCAACCGGAATAGCTTTTAATTTCTTTTCTTTCTTCTCAGCCCGAATTTCTTCTACTTTGACTTTTACTTCTTCAATAACTATTTTTTGAATAATTTCCTTTTCTATTTTTTCTTTTACTGTAGCTTTCTTTCGTTTGGAGTTTTCGATTTCTACCATTTTCAAAAACTCACCAATCAAAACCTTTTTATCTTTATTATTAAAGTATTTCTCAGAAATGTCATCTACTTTTTGGCCAATATAAATCAAGCGTTGATTGGCATCATATAGTTCTTGATAACGTTCTAATTTTTCCTTAATTTTAGAATTTATCATTTCCATTTTCTTGTTTTCTTCGCGGGTTTTAGTTTCTTCTTCCTTTAAATTCTGTGAAGTTTTCTCCAACTTGGAACGCTCTTTTTGAAGTGTGGCAATAGTTTTGTCAAATCGTACTTTTCCGCCTTCAATTTTCTTTTTGGCCCGATTGATTAAACCAAAAGGAATTCCATTCTTTTGTGCTACTTCAAAAGTAAAAGAACTTCCGGCCTGACCTAAAATCAATTTGTACATTGGTTCCAAAGATTTCTCATCAAAAAGCATATTGGCATTGGAAGCAAAAGGCAACTCGTTGGCAAGGATTTTCAGATTGGAATAATGCGTCGTAATAATGCCAAAAGCTTCCCTATGATAAAATTCCTCAAGAAATATTTCTGCCAAAGCACCACCCAATTCCGGATCAGAACCAGTTCCGAATTCATCAATCAAAAACAAAGTCTTGCCGTTGCATTTCTTTAGAAAATAATTCATGTTTTTTAAACGATAACTGTACGTGCTCAAATGATTTTCTATCGATTGATTATCGCCAATATCTGTCAGGATTCTATCAAATAAAAACGTTTTGCTGCGTTCATGAACCGGAATTAGGATTCCGCATTGCAGCATTAATTGCAACAATCCGACAGTTTTTAGCGAAATAGTTTTTCCACCGGCATTTGGTCCCGAAATGACGATGATTCGGTTTTCAGTATTTAATTCAATGGTTTGCGGAAATGTTTTTTCTTTCTTTTCCAAATTGCTTAAAAACAAAATAGGGTGGAAGGCATCTCTAAAATATAATTGCTTTTCAGTAGTAATAGTGGGTAAAACAGCGTTGATTTTATTAGCATATTTGGCTTTCGCCGATATAACATCAACATCGCTCAGGAATTCCTGATATTGTTTTAAAAGCTCTGAAAACGGTCGAATATCGTTTGATAATTTCTTTAGAATTCGGGTGATTTCTTCGCGCTCTTCATATTCCAGATTGCTTAACTCTCTTGAATAACGAAGCGTAGCCTCAGGTTCAATATAGGCGATGCTTCCCGTTTTGGAACTGCCCAAAATAGAACCTTTTACTTTTCGGCGGTACATGGCTAAAACCGCTAATACCCGGCGATTCTGAACAAAGCTTTCTTTAATTTCATCTAAGTAGCCCAACGAATTGTATTGTGTCATCGCTTGCCCAAAACTCTGGTTCACTTTTCCACGAACCAAATTCATATCTCTACGGATATTTATTAAATCGGGTGAGGCATTGTCTTTAATTTCACCATATTTATCAGCGACTTCATCAATTTTCTGAATGATGAATTTGGTATACTCCACTTTTGTTGCTTTATCGTTCAGCTTTGGATAATAGTCATGAAATTTCTTAAAGAACAACAGTAACACATTTACTGTTTCCGAAAGCGTGGCTATTTTTCTGAAACTGCCAATTTCTAGAAAACTGTCTTCAATGGCGAGGAATTTTAAATCGTTGGTAAGGTTATCAAATCCGTGATTCGGAATCGCATTATTATTGGAAAAGGAAGATAGATACTCCGATGTTTGCAACAAGGCATTCATCAAGGTTTCTTTTTCTTTGAAAGGGACAATCTCGAGTGCTTTCTGCTTCCCGATTTCAGTATTGCATCTTTCTGAAATGGTTTGCAAAACCGTGTTGAATTCTAAATCCTGTAATGTCTTATCGGTGATGGATATCATAAAAGTTGCAAAGTGTCAAAGTTACAAAGTTTTAAAGTATATATATTTGTAAAAAATATTAATGTTAGTCAAAATTCATCCGTCTTGGCAAGAGGAACTTAATGTCGAGTTTGAAGAACCTTATTTTCAACAGTTAATTTCCTTTGTCAAAAACGAATACGATACCAAAACTTGCTTTCCAAAAGTAAATGAAATCTTTGCTGCTTTTGACCATTGTCCTTTTGACAAAGTGAAAGTTGTCATCATTGGTCAGGATCCTTATCATGGTTTAGGTCAGGCTAACGGATTGTGTTTTTCTGTGAATGATGGCATTGCTTTTCCACCATCGTTAATCAATATTTTTAAAGAAATCCAAACCGATTTGCAAATTTCTTTTCCTAAATCGGGAAACTTAGAACGATGGGCAGACCAAGGCGTTTTGTTACTCAATGCTACGTTAACTGTAAGAGAAAGCGAAGCCGGAAGCCATCAGAATAAAGGTTGGGAAACGTTTACCGATGCTGTAATCCTGAAAATATCTGATGACAAAGAGCATGTTGTATTTCTGCTTTGGGGTGGATTTGCCAAAAAGAAAGGTGCGAAAATTGACCGGACAAAACATTATGTTTTAGAAATCGGGCATCCATCACCTTTGAGTGCCAATCGCGGTTTGTGGTTTGGAAACAAACACTTTAGTAAAGCTAATGCTTACCTAGAAAGTTTGGGAAAAGAAATGATAAAATGGTAAGTTTAATTTACCGTAAAGTTGTAATAACCATTGCCATCTAATCCCGCAACTACCGAATTGATATTTAAAATCAAACGCGTAGCCGGACTTAAAGAGCGCAGCTCAACTTTCGTTAGGGAATCACTGTTATAACCAAAACTCATGCGATAGGTTCCGGCAGACAATAATGGAAATCCAACACGATATTCATAACTTTCGTCAGTAGCATTGTATTCGCAAATTCCATAAACATAAGAGCCATTTTGTGCGTCGCCTTTCACAATATCTAATTGGCTGTCACTTACTGTTACAACTTCCCAATTAGTAGCGTCAACCCGTTTTTCTATAACATAAGAAAAAGCAAATTGTGTCGCACCTGTAGATTGAAAAATATCTAAGAGTGCGCCATCATTTAAATACCTTGAGAAATCCGCATCAATGTATAATTTTTCACCAACGGTATATGTTGATGGGTGGGCTTCGATTGCAACTAAATTAGGAACATCTATAAAAACATTGTTATAAAAACCATCGTCATCGGTGTCGCAATTTGAAACTAAAAGCGCTACGGTAATTAGCAGTATATATTGTATTTTTCTCATCTTATTTATATTAAAATCTGTATCCTACATTTAAACCAACTCTTGAAATAACATCTGGACTTTTCTCGCGATTGGTAAGGTTCTGACCAAAACCTACTATGAATTCTAAAGCAATGCTGTTATTGAAATACATTTTATAACCCAAACTTCCACCCAAACCAAAATCGGTGTATTTTGTTTTTTTGGTAGTGTAGTAATCAGCCATGGCCATATCTCCTATGCGGATTATCTCTTTGTAATCACCGCCATTGTAAGAACCAAATACTTCAGCAAAATAATATCTGGATTTACTTTTTGATAATGCGTATCTCAAATATGGATTGAATTCAAACTTTGGAACATTATTTCTGTATCCGTTATCAAAGTCGTCGTTTAGCTTATCACTATTTGAAAAATTCACGTTGAAACCTGTAGACCAATCCTTCCCAAAAAAACGTTCGTAACTAACACTTGCTTTTGTATAAACAATGGCAGACAGAACATCTACCCGAAATTCATTTTTTTTGTTGGCAAGCACCGTATTTTCTCCACCATCTTGCGCATGTACTGCCAGAGGTAATAGAAAGAATAGACAAAATAACTTTTTCATTATAGGTCGTTTTATTTAGAAACGAATATAGTAATAAATTAGTAAATAG
>JAYURX010000517.1:0-2517 GCA_043755965.1 Flavobacterium sp.
ATTTCCTATTGAAAATTGGGTTTAAAACCTTTAAGTTATTAACATTTTTGGCAGGATTTCAACAAAAAACGTCCGTCAAAAATGACGAACGTTTTTAACAAACAAACTAATCTTCAAATAAAACTCAAACTACTACATGGGAGTTTTCTTTTTAAGGTTGCCCTCGTCTCTTTAAACTACTTTCTTATGTTTGATATAAGCATCGTCATGGACATTTGCTACAGCTCTTCCTGATGGATCATTCATGTTTTTAAACGCTTCATCCCACTCTAACGCGATTTTAGTGCTACAAGCCACACTTGCTTCCTGCGGAACGCATAAGGCTGCTGCATCGCTTGGAAAATGTTCCGTAAAAATAGAACGGTAATAATATTCTTCTTTAGAAGTTGGTGTCTGAATCGGAAATTTAAATTTAGCATTCGCCAATTGCTCGTCAGAAACAGCTTCTCCCACCACTTCTTTCAACGTATCAATCCAACTATAACCAACGCCATCGCTAAATTGTTCTTTTTGTCTCCAAGCAACACTTGCGGGAAGCATATCTTCAAATGCTTTACGAAGCACCCATTTTTCCATTCTCTCGCCGTTAATCATTTTGTCCTGCGGATTGATTCGCATCGCAACATCCATAAATTCTTTGTCCAAAAATGGTACACGTCCTTCAATTCCCCATGCGGCTAAACTTTTGTTGGCACGCAAACAATCGTACATGTGTAATTTGCTTAATTTACGAACTGTTTCTTCATGAAATTCCCTTGCATTTGGCGCTTTATGGAAGTATAAATACCCTCCAAATAATTCATCTGAACCTTCCCCGGACAATACCATTTTTATTCCCATCGATTTGATAACACGTGCCATCAAATACATGGGTGTGGAAGCTCTTATCGTAGTTACATCGTAAGTTTCAATATTATAAATCACATCGCGAACAGCATCTAATCCTTCCTGAATCGTAAATTTGATCTCGTGATGAATCGTTCCTAAATGGTCAGCTACTACTTGTGCTGCTGCTAAATCAGGCGAGCCTTCTAAGCCAACTGCAAATGAGTGCAATTGAGGATACCAGGCGTCAACCGTATCACCTGATTCGATACGCTTTTGCGCATATTTTTTGGCTACAGCCGAAGTAATAGAAGAATCTAAACCACCCGAAAGTAAAACACCATAAGGAACATCACTCATCAACTGACGGTGAACCGCTGCCTCAAGTGCTTTCTTAATTTCTGCTATGCTGGTTTCGTTATCCTTTACGGCATCATAGTCTGTCCATTCCCTTTTGTACCACTGTACAAATTCGCCGTCTTTACTTGACATATAATGTCCCGGAGGAAATAATTCAATTTTGCTGCAATAGCCTTCCAACGCTTTTAATTCTGAAGCCACGTAGAATGTCCCGTTTTGGTCCCAACCAATATACAATGGAATAATTCCCATGTGATCACGGGCAATAAAATATTCGTCTTTGGCTACGTCATAAATGGCAAAGCCAAAAATACCATTCATCTCATCTAAAAAATAAACACCTTTTTCCTTGTATAATGCCAAAATAACTTCGCAGTCACTTTCTGTCTGAAATTTATATTTCCCTTCGAATTGTTTGCGTAAATCCCTGTGGTTGTAAATCTCGCCATTGGCAGCCAAAACCAGACTTTTATCCTCACTAAACAAAGGTTGCTTTCCCGAAGCCGGATCAACAATAGCCAGTCGCTCGTGAGCAAGGATTGCCTTATCATTACTATAAATTCCGCTCCAATCCGGACCGCGATGACGAATTATTTTCGACATCTCCAACACTTTTGGCCTTAACACTTCAGCTTTCTGTTTTAAATCAAAAGCACATACTATTCCGCACATAATCTATATTTTATTTTCCCTTCGACTACGCTCAGGGTGGCATTAGTTGATTTAATTTATTGTGGCAAAGATGTAATAATAGTTATAAATGAAAAACATAATTAACTATTTAATTATAAATTATAACTAAAAAGTAAAATACTATTAAATTATGAAAGTTAAAAAATTGAAAATGGGGTTGTGAGTTAGAAAGTGTTATGAAACGCTTTCAATAGTATGGGGTTTTCCATTCATGTCAAATGAAAAGCCGGCTTCATTCCCCATCAATTTGCTTCCTAATGGTGATTGTGGCGAAAGCGCAAAGATGGTTTTGTCATCAATAGTTAATTTGGGTAAAGCTGTGCTTATAAAAAGTAGCATTCCGTTGGCCTGAACCAAACTTCCTAACGCTACTTTTTTGTGTGTTTGAGAAGCGTCAATTTTGTCGAGAATGGCTTTTTGTTCGAGGATTTCTTTTAATTTATGATTAAGCTTTTCCTGCTCCAAATGCATCATCGAAAGCGCCGTTTCATGTTTGTCTCCGGCAGAGCCTTTGGCATCGTTTTGCGCATCTATCGTCAGCCCCGAAATCATGTCCTGGAAAACATCAATCCGGTCCTGGAGCATTTCTTTGTAACGTTGGAGTATTTGTTGCTTTAGTGTCATTAAATTTAACCGCAA
>JAYURX010000518.1:0-5810 GCA_043755965.1 Flavobacterium sp.
ATTCCTTTCTTTTGCAGATTTTCAACCTGGTCACGCATCAGGGCAATCAATGGCGAAATGACTAAACAAATTCCTTCCTGCATCATTGCTGGCACCTGAAAGCAAATCGATTTTCCGCCACCGGTTGGCATCAGGGCAAAAGTGTCTTTTCCGTCCAATACCGAATTTATGATTTCTTCCTGCGGTTCGCGGAAGGCATCATGTTTCCAGTATTGTTGCAGGATTTCTAGTGCTTTACTCAAAGGATGGCTATTATGCCCTTCGCTATCCCGAAGCTTCGGGACAGGGTGACAGGTTATGATTGCATCAAAGATATAAAATAAGATTTGGTTGCTGTTACAGCAAAAGTGTATTATGAAAGGTGGCCAAAGATGAACTGAATGCGTTCTTCGACAGTTCCACAAGGAACCTGAATAAGTTGATAACCGTATTTTTCATAGGTTTCAATCAAATGATCAAAAATGAGTTTGGCCTGCTCATAATTCTCATAACGTGCTTCATCGCTTTCATAAATGTCTTCCCAAGGTGGAAGCACAAAAACCTTTGAATAGGAATGTTCCCTGCTGGCCTGATCAAAAAAAGCCGGATAACTATCGCCAATGTAATGCATATAGGCCAAAATATCAGGAATTCCCCTGTCCATGAAAACAAACTCAGCTACGTCCTGACTTGCCTGTTGATATTGCTTCTTTCTTCCTTCCAACAGTAATTCACTAAACATTAAAGGCCGTTCAAGGAATAATTGTTCAATGCCTTGCTTTTTGGCTTCAAGTGTTATTTGTCGTGAGATTTCGGGAAAACACGCATAGCCCTGTTCGATGAGTGCATCGATTATTGTGGTTTTTCCTGTTCCCGGACCACCTGTTATGACTATAAGTTCTTTTTTCAAGTTTTTGAAATGAAGCGCAAATTTATTGAAACAAATTAGAATACTGAAAGTGTTTTGACTTTATTTTTTACTTATAAAAAGTATTTTTTTTAAATCTTGGAAACCTACTTCTGAAATCTAAAATCAATACTGTATATTTGCTTTTATTTTGTTTTAAAATGGATAAGAAGACCGAAGAGTTTTATATAAGATTACGGGAAGAACTGAGCAATACTTCTGAATGGCCAAGTGAATATCTGTATAAGTTTATTGTGCCAACAAGCCCAAAAAAAATTGAAGAAATAGAGAATGCTTTTGATAATATAGGCGCGGTAATTCAAACAAAACAATCAAAGAATGCAAAATATACCAGTGTGTCAATCAACGTGACGATGGAAAGTCCGGAGCACGTTATTGAAAAATACATTGAAGTTTCTTCTATCGAAGGAATAATATCATTATAATGGCAGAGAAGTATATAAAAGAAAATGCAAACGAAGTGGTTCATCACTTGGAATATAATGGCGAAAGATCGCATTTAATCATTCCAGAGTATGGTCGCCATTTGCAGAAATTGATTGATCAGGCTACCGATATTGAAGATAGGGAAAAGCGCAATAAGGTGGCGAATTATATTATTCAGGTCATGGGAAGTTTAAATCCACACTTGCGTGATGTTCCCGATTTTCAGCACAAATTATGGGATCAGATTTTTATAATGTCGGATTTTAAATTGGATGTTGATTCGCCTTATCCAATTCCAACAAGAGATGTAATTCATCTAAAACCGGAAAGATTAGCCTATCCCCAGAAAAATCCAAAATATCGTTTTTATGGAAATAACATCAAATATATGATTGATGTGGCTAACAGTTGGGAAGATGGTGAAATGAAAAATGCGTTGGTCAAAGTCATTGCCAACCATATGAAAAAGTCCTACTTGAGTTGGAATAAAGACACGGTTACTGACACTGTAATCTTTGAGCATCTTTATGAATTGTCAGAGGGGAAATTAAATTTACTGCAAAGTACCGAAGAGCTATTGACTACGAATGATTTGATGCGTACCAATAAAAAAATGTCCAACAAAAACCCCGTTTCTAACCCGAAGATTAAAATCAACAAAAACGGTAAGAAGCCATTTATAAAGAAAAATAACAATAATTCAAAATAGGTATCTGTTATCCGTTTTCTGTTCTATTTAATGACTGACAACTGACAACCGACAACCGACAACAAAAAAACATGGGAACTTTTAAAATTGAAGGAGGCATCCAACTTAAAGGTGATGTAACGCCGCAAGGAGCCAAAAATGAAGCATTACAAATATTATGCGCCGTGCTTTTAACTCCTGAAAAAGTAACAATCAACAATATTCCTGACATTATAGATGTCAATAAACTGATAACGCTTCTGGGTAACTTAGGCGTGAAAATCCAAAAAAACGGTCCCGGCTCGATAACCTTTCAGGCTGACGACGTTAATGTTGGCTATCTTGAAACTGAAGCGTTCAAAAAAGAAGGCGGAAGTTTAAGAGGTTCTATTATGATCGTTGGGCCGCTTTTAGCGCGCTTCGGGAAAGGATATATTCCAAAACCGGGAGGCGACAAAATTGGACGTCGTCGTTTGGATACGCATTTTGAAGGATTTATAAATCTGGGTGCCAAATTCCGTTACGAAAAGGAAGACCATTTTTATGGGGTGGAAATGAAAGGAAGATTAAAAGGCGCTGATATGCTGTTGGATGAAGCATCGGTAACGGGAACAGCCAACATAGTTATGGCTGCTGTTTTAGCCGAAGGAACAACATCAGTTTACAACGCTGCCTGCGAACCTTATCTGCAGCAGTTGTGTAAAATGCTGAACTCGATGGGCGCCAAAATCACCGGAGTGGGTTCAAACTTATTGAAGATTGAAGGTGTTGAAAAATTGGGAGGTTGTGAGCACAGAATTTTGCCTGATATGATTGAGATTGGTTCCTGGATTGGTCTAGCGGCCATGACGAGAAGCGAAATAACTATTAAAAATGTTTCCTGGGACAATCTTGGTGTAATTCCGAGCGTGTTCAGAAAACTGGGGATTACTCTAGAAAGAAAAGGCGATGACATTTACATTCCTGCTCATACAAAAGGTTATACTGTTAAAACAGATATTGATGGTTCGATATTGACTATCGCCGATGCTCCATGGCCAGGATTTACACCTGACTTGTTGAGTATCATTTTGGTGGTAGCAACTCAGGCGAATGGGGATGTGTTAATACACCAAAAAATGTTTGAAAGTCGTTTGTTCTTTGTGGATAAATTAATCGATATGGGTGCCAAAATTATGTTGTGTGATCCTCACAGAGCTGTTGTGATGGGACACAATTTCCAATCACAATTAAAAGCAACAATAATGAGTTCGCCTGATATTCGTGCGGGAATCTCCTTGCTGATTGCTGCGCTCTCTGCAAAAGGAACTTCTACGATTCAAAATATTGAACAAATTGACAGAGGTTACGAACGCATTGACGAAAGACTTCGTGCGCTAGGAGCCAATATCGTGAGAGTTGAGTAATGAAAATCTTAGCCCTTTGTCTGCTATTTCTTTTGGTTTGCTTCGCCAGTTCGCTTACGCTCGTGTCGTGCAAAACGACTTATCGGAGACTTAACATAAACTACATTTCTGAAAAGGAAAAAGCAAAAGTTTATGATTTTGGAAAACGGCTTTTGGAAACGTGTAAAACGCGACAGTTTGTCCAGTTAAGTGAAAGGGAAGTTACCAAAAGCCTTGCAACACTTTCGTTGGAAGAAATGCAATATGCCTGCGATGCCATAGGCAAGACGAATGGTAAATTCATTGATTTGAAACTTGTGGAGGTTATTGATGATACTTATACCAGCAATTCTAAAGTTTACCGATACAAAGGGAATTTTGAACGAAATGATGTGGTAAGGGAAATCAGGATTTGGCTGGGAACCAATGGAAAATTTCAGGGCATTATTTGGAAGAAATGGCAAGATGAATACACACCTTATAAAAAAGAATAAATCCCAATAATAAAATTCCAGATTCCAATAATTATCGCAATTGGAATTTGGAATTTCTTTTTTTGGACACGAGCCGCAGGCGAACTGAACGATGCGAAGCGAGTTAATTTAAAATAGCTATGGAAACTTATATTATAATCATTCTTTGCATTGCGTCTTTCTTTGCAGGATTTGTTGACGCTATTGTAGGCGGCGGCGGATTGATACAAACTCCGGTTGCCTTGATTTTATTACCAAACCTTGCTGTTTCCTCCATAATAGGCTCGTTGAAAATTCCGGCTTTTAGCGGAACAAGTTTTGCAGCGAATCAGTATTTGAAAAAAGTGGATATGGATTGGAAATTACTTTCCATTATGGCGGTTGTTGCATTTGCTTCCGCTTTTTTAGGTTCCCATTTGCTGACCAAAGTAGACAATGATTTTATGAAGCCGCTGCTTTTGGTGGTTTTGACCTTAATTGCCATTTATACCTTTAGCAAAAAGAATTTCGGTCAGCATCAGCATAAGGAATTATCGGAAAATAAATCAATTTTCCTGGCGATTATCATTAGTATCTGCCTCGGATTTTATGATGGGTTTATTGGTCCGGGAACCGGAAGTTTCCTTGTATTAGCTTTTGTAACCGTTATGGGTTTTGATTTTCTTCATGCTTCGGCAAATGCCAAAATGGTGAATTTGGCAACCAACTTGGGTTCGATTTGCCTTTTCGTTTTAAAAGGGAAAATCATTTGGGCTATCGCACTTCCCATGGCAATTTGCAATGCTTTTGGTGGTTGGATTGGCGCCAAACTCGCCATCAAAAAAGGTAACGGATTTATACGCGTTTTCTTTTTGATTGTGGTTATTGGAACCTTGATTCGTTTTGGTTATGATGTGTTTTTTAAATGATTACCATTCGCTGAAAATCACACTATCATTTACTGCGGCATGCGTGATATGTTTGCATCTGGTTCCGAACGGTGCCAACGGTGTCCAGGAACGTGCATAAAACAACTTGATTTTCTTTCCTTCAAAATCTTTTTTAGCCTTAGCCAAATTAAATCCGTTTTCAAATCCGCGGTTGATGTAATAGGTAGTCGAATCATTTTTCAATTCAAAAACGACATCTTTAACGCCGCCTTCAGAGATTGATTTTACGGTTCCCGAAACGGTAATGGAATTTTCCATTGAAGGATCAATCGGCATCAGCGAAATAAAAATTGTCACTACAAATAGTAAAGCGGCTGTAATCAGTATTGTTTTCTTCATCTTATTTTATATTACTCCAACACATTCAAAAACTTCAACCCAAAGATAACGCCATCGCCCTGATACCCGTTTTGATAGGAACGAACATAGTCCACGCGGAATAAACGGTATTTTCCAAAGCCGAGATTGTCCAATCCAACAGAGAATTCCTGATACGGTTTTCTGTCGGGAACAGCCAGATTATGAAATCCTAAAACCAATTGCGACTGCAGGTATTTTAACAACGGGATTTTATTCATAAAATAACCTTTGTCATTATGCTCAATATGGGTTTCGTTATAGCTGTCATTTGTGCTTGCAGTATAATAAGGCAACAGATTAAACACATTGATATAATTATCAGTTTGCCCAATATGGGTTTGGTTCCCGTTGAAATGTTTATAATCAACAAAGGAAATATTGTCGGCATTGAAGAATTTACCGGCTTTGAAAGCCATTTGCAAAGTTCCTTTATTGCCCAATGTCACTTCATAACCTACTCGCGCAGCCACAAAATCATATAAATAATTTTTATCGGTGGCGGCAAATGTTTTCTCATAACCCAAAGACAAGGATGGATAGTCATCATTTCGGATATTGTATTTTCCATCAGGACGGCTTATATATTTTTGTCCAAAACGAAAGCGCATCAGCACATTGGTTTTAACCAAATTATGTTTGCTG
>JAYURX010000519.1:0-2511 GCA_043755965.1 Flavobacterium sp.
CAAGGTCAAAACATGACTTCAATGCAGGCTTCAAATCAAGTTTGGAATCAGGAAGTTCAAATTGCTTTGCTTACCGCTGAATTCGAAAAATTAGGAATTCGCGTAGGCGAAAAACATATTATTGAAGCATTCAAAGCTGACCCAAATATTGGTCAGAACCAAATGTTTTTAAATGCAGCCGGAAAATTTGACTTAAACAAGTTTAAGGATTATTTCAAAGAAATTCCAAACGGAATGCAAATGTTGAAAGACCAGGAAAAAAACGCAGAAATAAGAGCGAAGTATGATATCTACAATTCTTTGATAAAAGGTGGAATGTATACCACTCAAACCGAAGGAAAATTCAAATACGAAGCAGAATCAAACAAAGTGAGTTTTGATTTTGTGATGGTTCCTTATTCTTCAATAAAAGACAGCGATGTAAAAGTGACTGATGAAGAAATCACTGCTTTCATGAAAACGAAAGAGAAAAAATTCAAATCGGAAGAATCCCGCGAGTTGGATTATGTTTTAATTTCAGAAAAACCATCGACAGCTGACGAAGCTGATATCAAGAAAAACGTGGATGCATTATTATTGCCAAGTGTTCGTTATAATAAAGAAACAGGTAAAAATGACACGATTCAAGGATTTAAATCAGCAACGGATAACGCTGACTTTGTAAATGCAAATTCTGATATTCCTTTTGACTCGACTTACGTTTCTAAACAAGATTTACCAGCGGAACATGCTGAGCAATTATTCAATTTGCCTGTAGGTGAAGTGTATGGTCCATATATGCGTGGTAACTACTATTGTCTTTCAAAAGGATTAGGAAGAAAAGCCGGAGCTAAGGTAAAAGCAAGCCACATCCTAATCAGTTGGGAAGGAACAAAAGTTCCAAACAAAAAAGAAAAAAGGACTAAAGAACAGGCTAAAGCTAAAGCAGAAGGTTTATTGGCTCAAGCTCAGGCAAATCCTGGAATGTTCATGATGTTAGCGATGTCAAACTCTGACGATTCCTCAGCACAGCAAGGTGGCGATTTAGGATATTTTGGTCCCGGGCAAATGGTAAAACCATTTAATGATTTCGCCTTCAACAATCCTATTGGAAAAATTGGTTTGGTAGAAACTGAATTTGGTTACCATATTATCCAGGTAACTGACAAGCAAGATGCAGTAAAATTGGCAACTATCGCTCAAAAAATTGAGCCGTCAGAAGCTACAAATGATAAAATCTATACACAAGCAACCAAACTTGAAATGGATGCAACCAATAAAGATTTCGCTGCATTGGTAAAACAAGCAAGATTGACTACCAATCCGGCGGTAAGAGTAAAAGCAATTGATGAAAATTTTGGTTCATTGAGCAATCAAAGACAAATTGTAAAATGGGCGTTTGAAGATGGTACCAAAATTGGAAGTGTAAAACGATTTGAAATTGTAAATGTTGGTCATGTTATTGCTAAAGTGAAAAGCATTGCTCCAAAAGGCTTAATGGCTATTGAAGAAGCAAGACCACAAGTTGAGCCTATCCTGAAAACCAAAAAGAAAGCAGAAAAAATAAAAGCAAAAATGAATGGCACTTCTTTAGCAGCCATCGCAACTGCTAATAAAGCTACTGTTATGAACGCGGTTGATTTAACTATTGAAAATGCAAATGTTCCTGGTGCCGGTTTTGAACCGAAAGTGGTGGGAATGGCATTTTCATCTAAAGCAGGGCAGCTTTCAAAACCAATTGATGGAAATTCAGGAGTATATGTAATTGCTACTAAAGTGGTGACCAAAGCGCCAGCCATTACCAAATTTGATGATTTTATCGCTAAAGTAAAACAACAGGCTGTCGGAAACTCAGGAAGATTTATGCAGGCGTTGAAAGACGATGCCGATATCGAGGATAACAGAGCTAATTTTTATTAATAGAAATCTAAACTTTTAAAAATCCCCGTCTCGTCAGTAACGAGACGGGGATTTTTTATAATATCATTTCATTATAAGGAATCACAATCTCAAAACCCTTGGATTTAAAATAGTCCGTTGGGTTTTCTTTGGAGAGGCTCATTACAAAGTCGCCGCCCCAAGCACCCAAACTTTTAATCACACCATCAAAATCAGGAAACAAAGCTTCTTTAACGGTTTTCAGTTCCAAAATGTTACTCAGTTCAATTTCGTGATTTTGTATTGCTGCTCCAAATTCTTTTAAAGTTCCCGCTTCGATTATAGTTTCTGTAATGGAATTAATTGTTGTAATTGCATTTTGCATATCACCTTGTTTGCGATAATAAGACGCAATCGCCGCTTTGCTGTCTTGCTTTTTATTGAGATAAACAAAAAAGATTTTGTTTATAAAATCAGGTTGGAAATCTACTTTTTCAACTAGTGGTTTTTCATTGACCAACTGATATAATATCGGGCTGCTATTTTGAGCGCAGGCAATATCATAACCGCTTCCTCCAAAACTTCTTTTTAGCAGCTCAAAAGCATCTATTTGAAGCCATTGCGCAATGTTGTTGATTAAAGTAGAAGAGGTAC
>JAYURX010000520.1:0-5806 GCA_043755965.1 Flavobacterium sp.
ATTTAAACCGTCTCGTTTTTTTTGGAATGAAACTGTCTTTAAATTTTATTTCATTAAGAAATTGAGTCCAAAATTAAAACTTGAGCGAGAGTTAGTAACGGCTGAATAAGCATTTTCCTTGAAAATATCATTGAAACCGCCTTGACCGTCAAACTCAAAGAATAGTTTTAGTTTATTAGAAACGGGGATTTTGACTCCTATTCCAAGCGCTAAACCAAAGTCGTTTGTGTTGAATGAATCCGTAATATCAGTACCGAACTGTGTTTCTTCGGCATTTAAAAGGAATCCGAAATACGGCCCAAAATCTAAATACCAATTTCTTTTATTTCCAAAATGCCAATTGGCCATGATTGGAACTGTAATATAATTCAAATTAATATCGGTCGGATAAAAATTCCCGTTAGAATCTTCAATCAGATCATTATCCCAGCCTTTTTGGTCATAAATTAATTTTCCTTTAATGCTCCATGCGTTCGAAAAGTAATAATCGATAGAACCTGCGAAGTTATATCCGCTTCCAGTATCGGAACTAGTTTGGTCATCAGAAACTGACGAATTGTTATATCCAATGTTAACACCAAATTCGACATCACCTTTTTTTTGAGCTGAAAGGTTTGACAATATTCCCAATGCAAAAAGTGCAACTAAAATGATTTTTTTCATGACACTAATTTTTTTGTTTATTCAAAAATACATTATTTTTCAAACGAATTAGCCTACGTTTTAAATTTCTTTTAATGCTGAAATCAAACAATCTATTTCTTCTTTGGTATTGTAATGAGAAAACGAAATACGCAAACTTGGTTTTTTCAACTCTTCGTCGTCTATCATTTCAGCCAGCACATGCGAAGGTTTAACGCTACCGCTTTGGCAGGCACTTCCGCGAGAAACTGCAATGCCTTTCATATCCAAATTAAATAAAATCATGGCTGTTTTTTCGGGAGAAAAAGGCAGCAATAAATTTAATATATTGTAAAAAGTATTGCTTCCGTTTACAGTAACCTGCGAAAAGGAAGCTTGTAATTTTTGAAAACAATATTCTTTCAATTCAGCAATCTCTTTTCTTTCTTTTTCCAAATTTTCAAAAGATAATTCCAAAGCTTTAGCCATTCCCGCAATTTGATGCACTGATTCGGTTCCGGCTCGCCAGCCTTTTTCCTGTTCACCACCAAACAACATGGGTTGCAAAACCAAATTTTTGCGGACAAATGCAAAACCGACACCTTTTGGTCCGTGAAATTTATGGGCACTTGCCACTAAAAAATCAACCGTTAATTCCTGTAAATTTAACTCCGTTTTTCCGATGGACTGAACGGTATCACAATGAAACAAGGCTTTGTTTTGGTGACACATCACTCCTATCTTCTCAATATCATTCACCACTCCGGTTTCATTATTCACATGCATTAAAGAAACTATCGTTTTGGTATTATCGGAAAGCAACGTTGAAAATTGGTTATAATCTAAAGTTCCATCGTGAGAAACATTTACAAATTCAACCTCAATACCAAATTCTTCCTGCAAAGCCTGAACGGTATACAAAGTGGCATGATGTTCAACTTTAGAAGTAATTATTCGTTTTACACCAAAGTCTTTAACAGCACTTCTTAAAATCCAATTGGTGGCTTCTGTAGCCGTAGAAGTAAAAACTATTTCCTGCGCATTGCAATGCAAATATTTAGCAATCGTTTTTCTTGAAATCTCAATAATGGCTTTGGCACTTCTTCCAATACTATGTGTTGAAGAAGGATTTCCATACTCTGACTGCATAACTTTCACCATTTCATCAATAACTTCTTGACGAATTGGTGTTGTTGCTGCATTATCGAGGTATATTTTTTTCATTTTACTTTGTACAGTTCGTCTCGTCTTTAGGACGAGACTCGAGTTGCAAATATAAAAGTACTGTTCTTAATTAAATGATAAAAGGCAAAATTTAATAGTATAAAAAACTTATTTTTGCTTAAAAATTATACTATTCCGATGAAAAGAATTTTATGTATACTAACATTGTTACTTATTATTACTGCTTGTGACGATGGAAATTTAACCGTTGATGTTATCGATTTTTCTGAAGTAGCTGCTCAAAAATGTAGTGATAAAGATGTGATTTATAAAATTAAAGATGCTGAAATGCTTTTTATTGAAATTCCGGATGAGACATTTACAGAAGATGAGACACTTGAAGGAGCGCCAATAGTAGTTGCTATCAATACTACCAACAAAGTGACTTACAGAAAATATGATGGCACAGTAAGTTCCTTAAATATTTGCCCAACAGTTCCTAATGCCACACCAAATTTAATGGAAGAATGGCCTGCGACTTCAGGAACTATTCAAATCATATCAACCGCTATAAAGACAACAAATACAACTGAAAATTCCACCCGAATTTCAGGCTATACCTATAATATTGTTTTTAAAAATATAACCTTTCAGAAACCAAGCGGACCGCAAGTATATGAAACATTTATTTTCGGGAATTATGCAACCACTGTGAGTTCTTTAGCTTTTGAGTTTAATCATGAACTTGATAAATGTACCTCTAGTACAAAAATTTATGATTTTCTTGGTAGTGTAGTTTTTACATTAGATGTTGGTGCTGATTATAATACATTATTTGCCAGTGAAGTAACAACAACTCCAAGAACTGCATTGATTAACGCTACTCACAAATTATCGTACCGATTATATTCTGGAACAATAACTGATGCAAATTTCTGTGCTGGAACTATTTCAACACCTACGCAACAATGGGATGCGAAAGATGGAATTTTAGACACAAGCGGAATAATTGAAGTAAGTACAACATCATTAGGTTCTGATTTTCTGCATACAATACGATTTAAAAACGTTACTTTAAAAAAAGGGAATAGTGAGTTTTCTTTAGGTGATGATTATCTTTTCGGGACTTTGATAACCAATTAATTTTATCAAACAATCATGCCAACTGACTGTATTAGCTATCAAAAATCAGGATACTTCACTAAATTAATTGTAGATTATTTAGCCGAAAAACCCGAATTGAAATCGCTTTATAATCGCTTTCCAACCTTGGAAAACTTTAAAAGTCAACTGGATGAAAAGGCACAAAACTATCCAATAGAAAATAGAAAAAGTTTGGTTTCTGCTCTTGAAAATCAGTACAAAGGTTTTCAAATTTCTGAAGCTACAACAATTAATATTTCACTCTTATCTAATTCAAAAACATTTACAGTAACAACGGGTCATCAACTGAATTTGTTTACTGGTCCATTGTATTTTCTGTACAAAATTGTTTCCACAATTACTCTTTGTGACACACTTAAAAAAGAATATCCGGGTTATGATTTTGTCCCTATTTATTGGATGGCGACAGAAGATCACGATTTTGAAGAAATCAATCATTTCAATTTTAAAAATGCAAAAATAAACTGGAACAGGGAAAGCTACGGTCCGGTTGGAAGGCTTTCTACAGAAGGATTGGCAGCTGTTTTAGAAGTTTTTGCTTCCGAATTGGGGATTGGCGTTAACGCCACTTATTTAAAAGAGCTTTTCGAAAATAGTTATTTAAAACACAACAATCTTGCTGATGCCACACGGTTTTTAGCAAATCAATTATTTGGAGATAAAGGGTTGGTTATTCTTGACGGCGACGATAAAACGTTAAAGCATTTATTTATTCCTTTTGTCAAAAATGAATTAACAAATAAGACGTCGTTCCAAAAGGTTACAGAAACCAATTCACTGCTTCAAGCTACCTATGAGATTCAGGTAAACCCAAGAGAAATCAATCTGTTTTACATAGAAAACAATCTCCGGGAACGAATCTTATTTGAAAATAATCAGTTTAAGGTCAACAATACCAAGCTTGCTTTTTCTGAAAATGAAATTTTGGAATTATTGGAAAACAATCCCGAAAAATTTAGTCCAAATGTAATCTTAAGGCCTTTATATGAAGAGATTGTTTTACCCAATTTGTGTTACATTGGTGGTGGTGGAGAAATTAGCTATTGGCTACAGTTACAATCTACTTTTAAAGCTAACTTAGTCACTTTCCCAATACTTTTGGTGCGTAATTCTGTATTGTTGGCAACCGAAAAACAAATCATAAAAACAGACAAATTAAACCTTTCCTGGGCAAATCTATTCAGTAACCAACAGGAATTGTTTACTGACAAAACAAAAGAGTTTTCCAAATTTAACCTAGATTTCTCAGAGCAAAAAGAACATTTGAAACTCCAATTTGAAAAGTTAGTCTCAATCGCTAATCAAACTGATAAATCATTCGTTGGTGCAGTAAAAGCCCAACAAACTAAGCAAATAAAAGGTTTGGAAAATCTGGAAAAACGATTGTTGAAAGCCGAAAAAAGAGTTCACGCTGAAAAACTGGAGCAAGTCATTTTGTTGCAAAATGAACTCTTCCCCAACCAGGGATTACAGGAACGAAAAGCTAATTTCTCCGAGTTTTATTTAGACGTAAATGGCAAACTCATAGAGAAACTTTTTCAGCAGCTAAATCCATTGGAACCCAATTTTACGATAATTATTCTTTAATCAGTAAAGTTTTCAACACGAAAACGTTTTCGTTTAATCCGCTCAACGTTTTGTAGAATTTTTGATTTACATTTAGTCTACACTAAATTAAATGACATATCATGAAAAAACAATTACTCTTATTTTTTACGTTATTAAGTACACAAATAAACTACAGTCAAATAATTTCAATGATTGGAAGTACTAGTCCCGCTGGAAGTTGGGCCACAGACGTATATTTGTCTACTACAGATAACATAACCTACACTTTAAATAATGTAACTTTGACCTCTGCAACTGACCCTGCGACTACGGGATTAAAATTCAGGCAAGACAATGATTGGGCTATCAACTGGGGTTCGGCAAATTTTCCGTCAGGAACCGGAACTCAAAATGGGAATAATATCTTGACTCAGGCAGGAACCTATGATGTTACATTCAACAGAAGTAATGGTACTTATACCTTTATTCCATCTGGTTTTACTAATATCGGAATATGGGGACCGGCTGTAGACTCTGTAAACGGTTTTGGTGGTCCAGACGTGGATATGGTAACTACTGATGGAATCACATACACACTTTCAGGATTCATTTTTACTAGTGGTACTGCTTATTTTAGGTTTAACAATGACGGTTCGAACACTTGGGGAAGCACTGCTTTTCCAACGGGAACAGCTGTCCAGGGCGGCCCAACGATACAGGTTGCGGGAGGCGAATGGTTTGTGACCTTTAACAAAAATACCGGAGCGTATAGTTTTGTTTACCCAAGTGTTGGTATCTTAGGATCAGCTTTAAATGGCTTCTTAGCTGATGATACTGATTTAACTACCACTGATGGTTTTGCCTATAGTATTTCCAATCTGACTTTTACTGATGGTGAAGTTAAATTTAGAAAAGACAACGATTGGGTAACTAATTGGGGATCACTAGATTTTCCAATAGGAACTGGGATTCAAAATGGGCAAAACATTCCGATAACTGCCGGAACTTATGACGTTTTTTTTGAGAGAAGTTCTGGGGATTATTCATTCACCAATACCTTAACCAATAATGAGAATTCTATTTCAAAAGTAAAAATCTATCCAAACCCAACAACTGCTGTATGGAACATATCGCATACTGCAACTATTGACAGCGTAGAACTTTTTGACATAGCGGGTAAAACAATCCAACATTTTATACCAAATGTCACCCAATTCGAATTGAATGGAAGTGCTTTGCGTGAAGGCGTTTACTTTGTAAAAATTAAATCCGGAGCAGATTTCGCTGTGCAAAAAATTATCAAGAATTG
>JAYURX010000521.1:0-5786 GCA_043755965.1 Flavobacterium sp.
TTTTCCAAAGCAGTAAACTCGGGAAGCAATTGATGGAATTGAAAAATAAAACCAAGATGAGTATTCCTAAACTTTGATAATGCTTTATCTTTCATTATCAATAGGTTTTCATTATTTACCTCAAGTGATGTGTTGCTTTCTTTGGCAGGATTATCCAATGTGCCCAATATCTGTAGTAAGGTGGTTTTCCCGGCACCGGACGCACCAACAATAGAAACAATCTCTCCCTTCTGAATATGCAAATCAACACCTTTTAAAACGTGTAAACTTTCGTAGTATTTATGGATATTTTTGGCAACAATCATGGAATGTATTTTTCACAAAGGAACAAAGATATTTTTAATTAACTAACTCTTTCTCCTTCTTTTGAAATACGGCATTAGATTTGTATAAGGGTTTAAAAATTTAAAATAAAATGAGTAGTGCCAAATCTATTGGAGTCCGCCATACTTCAAAATCAAACAGAAAGACCAAACTCTATTTGGGTATTATTTTCGACCTTATCGGAATGACTCCTTCTTTATTTCCACCCTTAGCGCTGATTTGGGCACCGATATCCGGACTTATTCTAGCTTCAATGTATAAAGGAAGACTGGGTAAGATGGCAGGTATATTTGATTTTGCAGAAGAGCTTATCCCTGTTGTGAATTTTATCCCAACCTTTACGCTTACCTGGTTTTATGTGTATGAGATTCAGGGCAGAGAAAAGTGAATATTACCTTTAAACCAGTTGCAATGAGTTCTAAGCTACTGAAGTATTTTCTTTTATTTAATAGTATAGTTTTACTTATGCCTGAATAATTTATAAAGTTATGTCAATTAAATTATTTTGTTTAATTGTTTGTTATTTTTGTTAAACAAAATAATATTTCTTATGAATACAATCATTGAAAATGAATTATTTGAATTGATAGGTGATAATCATCAGATGACTTCTTCAGAAACACCTCTTAGAGTAGACGCTTTTATCAAATCGGACAAAGAAAAGATGGTTTTAATCGAAAAGCATTTTCATGCCATAATGGAGGAGATCGGTTTAGATATGACCGATGACAGTTTAAGAGGAACGCCTCATAGAGTAGCTAAGATGTTTATACAAGAAATATTCTCTGGGTTGAACCCGGCGAATAAGCCAAAAATAGCTGTTTTTGAAAACTCGTATCAATATGATAAAATGCTTGTAGAAGCCAACATTAGTTTTAATTCTACTTGTGAGCATCATTTTTTACCGATTATTGGTAAGGCGCACATTGGCTATGTTTCGAGTGGAAAAGTAATAGGTTTGTCTAAATTGAATAGAATTGTTGATTATTATTCTCGCAGACCACAGGTGCAAGAGCGCTTGATTATGCAAATTTTTAACGAATTAAAATCAGTCTTAAATACGGATGATCTGATTGTCGTAATGGAAGCCAAACACCTATGTGTATCAAGTAGAGGGATTAAAGACGAAAGTAGCTTCACATCTACAATACAATATGGTGGAATCTTTAATGATAAAGAAAATCGCAATGATTTCTTTAATTTAATCCAACAAGAAAAATAGAAGTTAATAGTTAAGGTTATAATTATTGATTAGAAACCCCGGATTTAGTCGGGATTATCTTTTTTAGAGAATATGAAACCTAAACCACAGCTTCTGAGCATTTTCTTTTCGAATGCCCAAAAGAAAGTAAATTGCCCGAATAAAAATCCGAAACTTACCAAAAGCACCTGATAAATAGGGAAGATGAGTACGATGTATAAAGGATAATACGCCCATGCTGATAAATTGTCTTTACTAATGCCAAATAGTGCAAGGATAGGCTTAGAGAGATAAGCAGCACTTGATCCAGTAATAGCAAATACTACAATAATGACAAATAACTGCCAATTTGATTTAATATTCCAACGTTCTCTAAAGTTTCCCATGATTATTAAGTTCCACAAATCTACATAATTTATGGACTTGGAACAAATCCGGACAATCGCTGGTTATTTACAATTTGGAAATAAACCATGTAATTATAAATCAAATAGTTTACTTCATAACCATAGTGGATATTCATGTCATAATCAATTGTCATGTCATACAAATTACGATAGCGCTCGGGCTGTAAAACCCTGCTGTTCCATTCTCTTATATACATTTGATTTTTATTTTCCAGATAGCTTTCAGAATAAAAGCCTCTTGGTTTTGCACGCCCGGCGAGCCAACTGTTAAACCCGGAATCAAAGATAATGACTTCATATTCCAGCGAATCATTGGCTATTCTGACGGCGTCTTTGGAGTTTTTGGAATCGGGAGTTTTCGCTTTGGTTGAAATATTCTTATCAAAGTGACAGGAAGCCAATACAAAAATTAAAAGCAAAGGGACAATAATTTTACAAATGCAAAACAATTTTTGGAATTTGTGACACGAACCGCCGTGGCGGTGAACTGACGTAGTAATCTTCGATTTCATCGCTGTTTAGTTTGCATAAAATTACGCAAAACAAAGAAAGTTTGGTGCAATTTTAACAAATAAAAAACCACGCTTAGCGTGGTGAGATTTTTAATTCGAAGTTATAGATGTTAAACTTTTTAAAATGATTCCGAACAAATATATGTTGGTCTTTGTCACTCATCTTGCCGGTGTTTTGGACTTCAATTTTAATATCGTTGTACAGATGGTTATCTTTTAGGATATTGTATAATTCTAGTTTTGCATTTGTTGGCCCAAACAATAGTACTTCACCAAATTCCCTGATGACATTAGCGATATTCTTGTAGAAAGTATTTTGCTTGTGCTGTTCCTTATTGTGCATTATGTTTTCACTACGCTCGAATGTTTCTCCTTTATCCTGAAAAGTATAATCAGAAGAAATAGTTGTAGTTTTCTTTACTTCTGAAGAAAATTCAATTAAATGCGCGTTGGAATGATCCATCCAAATGCCTAATTTTTTTTTTGTTTTCATAGTTGAGAATTTTAATTAATGCTACTGAACAAATGTGATGATAAGTAATGGTAAACGCATTGTAGGAATTGAGGTAAAGATTACAAGATTCACATACTGTAAAATAAAAAAACCACGCCAATGGCATGGTTTTCAAAACATTTGAGACGTTATGCTTATACTTTTTCTGCTTTCAGAAGACTGATAACCTGCTCGGCCAATTCAGTTCCGATTCTGTCCTGTGCTTCCAAAGTAGCCGCACCGATATGTGGTGTCAAGGAAATTTTTGGATGCATTAATATCTGGATTTCCGGAGTTGGTTCATTTTCAAAAACATCTAATCCGGCAAATAATACTTTTTCTGAGTCTAAAGCTTCAATCAATGCTACTTCATCAATTACGCCACCGCGGGCGCAGTTCACAATACCGACACCATCTCTCATCTGCGCAAATTCTTCTTTTCCAATAACATATCCTTCTTGGGCAGGAACGTGAAGTGTAATAAAATCAGAGTGTTTGAACACGTCTTCCATTGGTTCTGTTATAAACTCAACGTTTATGAATTGCCCATTATAGAAATCTACTTTTACTTCGGCATTGTCAACAAATTTATCAGCGGCAATCACTCTCATTCCAAGTCCCAGAGCCATTTTTGCCACAGCCTGCCCAATACGTCCAAAACCAATAATTCCTAATGTTTTGCCTCGCAATTCGATGCCGTTTGCATATGCTTTTTTCAAGCCATCAAAGTTAGTATCTCCTTCCAACGGCATATTTCTATTGGCATTCTGAAGAAAACGAACACCGGTAAACAAATGAGCAAATACCAATTCAGCAACACTTTCAGAAGAAGAAGCCGGTGTGTTAATTACATGTATTCCTTTCGCACGGGCATAATCAACATCGATATTATCCATGCCAACACCACCGCGACCGATGATTTTCAGGCTCGGACAATTATCAATAATATCCTGACGCACTTTGGTAGCGCTTCGTACAATGATTACCGAAATCTTGTGCTCATTGATATAATTGGCAACCTGTTCTTGTGCAACTTTGGTTGTAATTACTTCAAAACCACCTTTTTCTAACGCTTTAATTCCGCTTTTGGAAATTCCGTCGTTGGCTAATACTTTCATCATGCTTTTTTTAAATTTTAGGAGCTAATTCCCGCTATCCACGCTACATGGTAGCTTGCTTCATACGAGCGAAGCGACTGCCGTAGGAATCGGGGCTAGGGTCTATTTATTAAACTGTTACTTCGTTTTGTTTTACAACTTCCTCTAATTTTTTCATCACGTCTACCAAAACCTGTACGCTCTCTAATGGCAAGGCATTGTACATTGAAGCACGATAGCCACCAACAGAACGGTGTCCGGCAATACCTGAAATTCCGGCGTCTTTCCACATTTTATCAAAAGTCTCCTGATTCTTTTCGTCAACCAATAAGAAAGTAGCATTCATATTGCTTCGGTCTTTTTGATCTGCTGTTCCGATGAACAAAGAGTTTCTGTCAATTTCGTTGTAAAGAAGGTTGGCTTTCGCTTCGTTGATTTTCTCAACAGCTGCAATTCCACCCATGTTTTTCAACCATTGTAAAGTTAGCAGGCAAGTGTAAACAGCGAACACCGCTGGCGTATTGTACATGCTTTCCGCCTTGATATGTTTTTCATAATCCAATATACTCGGAATAGTTCTTCCTGATTTTCCTAAGATTTCTTCTTTTACGATAACCAAAGTTGTCCCGGCTGCACCCATATTCTTTTGGGCTCCGGCATAAATCAAATCAAATTGTGTAAAGTCTAAGCTTCTTGAAAATATGTCAGAACTCATATCACAAACCACAGGAATAGTAGTTTTTGGAAACGATTTCATTTGAGTTCCAAAAATGGTATTGTTACTCGTGCAGTGAAAATAACTCGCGTCGGTTGGAATAGTATAAGCGGTCGGAATATGATTGTAGTTTTGCTCCTTTGAAGAAGCAACGATAACAGTTTCGCCAAATAGTTTGGCTTCCTTAATGGCATTGTTTGCCCAGGTTCCGGTGTTTAAATAGGCCGCTTTTCCGTCAACTTTCATCAGGTTATAAGGAACCATCAAAAACTCTAAACTTGCACCACCTTGTAAAAACAAAGCCTGATATCCTTTTCCTTCCAATCCCAAAAGTTCTAAAGCCAACGCTCTCACTTCATCCATAACAGCAACAAAGTCTTTGCTTCTGTGCGAAATCTCAAGAATAGATAAATCAGAATTATTAAAATTTAATACGGCTTGTGCTGATTTTTCAAATACTTCTTGTGGCAAAATGCATGGACCAGCGCTGTAATTGTGTTTTTTCATGGTGACAGATTTTCTACTAAATTGAGTTGCAAATTTCGTAAACACGTATTTAAAAAGCGATTAGAATTCCGCAATAATTAAACGATGTTATTAACGAAAACGTTATAGTTTATAAGAATAACTGTCAATAATTTAATATAAAAAAAAACTGCGATTTAAATTTTTATAATTTTCTTTATGGTTGAAGTGCCATTGTTCATCGTGAATTTAAGCCGGTAAACCCCATTTTGGAATTCACTTAATGAAATTGAATCAAAGTTTGATTCAATGCTTTTCACCAATTTTCCGTCGTATTGATAGACAGTAACAGAACTGATATCGTCAACAAAATCATTTGCCAGATTAACGATACCTGATGTTGGATTAGGATAGATTTTTAAATCGTTGAGTGTATTTTCTTTAATCCCTAAAGCCAAATCAAAAGTATAAGCTCTCCCGCCTTCAGCAGTAGGCAAAAATTCATTAGGAGCACCTAACACAACAATATCATCAGATATTGCTATTTGGGTACCGAAGGAGTCATCCCGATC
>JAYURX010000522.1:0-2500 GCA_043755965.1 Flavobacterium sp.
TTCCAATATTCCTTTTTCAAAAACGCGCAAAGCACTTTCCGTTGTTCCTCCTTTTGAAGCCACTTTGGCAATCCATTCTTCGTTAGACAATGAATAACTATTTTGAATGGCTACTGAACCCATAAAAGTTTGGTTGACTAACAACTCTGCTTCCGATTCATTAAACCCTAAATCGACTGCGGCTTTTATCATGGATTGCATAAAATAAAAAACATAAGCTGGCCCGCTTCCCGAAATGGCTGTGGCAGCATCAATGAGTTTTTCATTTTCAACATAAACAGATTTCCCGGTAGTGTTTATCAGGTTTTGAATGATAAATAATTCCTTTCTGTCTACATTGGCAGATGCTGTAAAAACCGTCATTCCCATTCCGATTTGGGTTGGAATATTAGGCATAGACCGCACAATTTTTGAGCAGGAAAGCAGGGTCTCTAATTTGGATATTGTAATTCCGGCCATGACCGAAAAAATAATCTGACTGTCTTTTAAGTAAGGGGTAATTGATGCTGCCAAAACACTAAAATCCTGTGGTTTTACGGCTAAAATCACAATGTCAAAATCACCGATTTTCCCTGAAACCGAAGTTGAAAAATTTGCTTTTGGAATAGCACTTTCTATGTTGGAAAAATCATTATTTCTGACCAAAACGAAAATATCTTCCGGTTTGATGAATCGGGAACTGATAAAACTATTTGCATACGTTTTACCCATATTTCCGTGACCAATTATTAGTACTTTCATGACTTTCTAAAATTAAAAACTCTGTTTAAAGATATGTTTTTAAACAGAGTTTTGAAAATGTATTACTGAAATATTATTTCTTTTTGTTTTGCAATTGCTTTTGAGCTTCAGCCTGTTCCATCATTTCCCTCATCTTCTTTTGGAACTTACCTTCTGTTTTTGGCTTGGTTTTATTCTCCTGGATTTGGGCGTGAATCTTCTCGCTGTTGATGAAGTATTTTTTAATAACCAACATAATTCCGATGGTAATTAAATTGGAAATAAAGTTATACAAACTCAATCCTGAACCATAACTATTGAAGAAAATCAACATCATTACCGGCGAAACATAAATCATGATTGTCATGATTTTAGCCATATCGGGCATACCATCTTGTTGCGGTTGTGCCATCACCTGATCGCCTGACGTCATTTTCATATAAAAGAAAATCGCAATCGCTGCTAAGATTGGAAACAAACTCACGTGATCACCATACAATGGAATATTAAATGGTAATTTGAATATTTCGTCAAATGATGACAAATCTTCTGCCCAAAGGAATCCTTTTTGCCTCAACTCAAACGCTGATGGGAAAAACTGAAACGACGCATACATAAACGGGATTTGTATCAAGGCAGGAATACAGCCAGCCATTGGATTCACTCCGGCTTTATTGTAAAGTTTCATTGTTTCCTGTTGTTTTTTCATTGGATCTTTTTTGAATTTCTCACCAATTTCCATAATTTCAGGACGTAACACTTTCATTTTCGCTTGTGACAAGAATGATTTAAAAGTAATAGGCGACATCGCAATTTTGATCAAAATAGTGAAGACAATAATCGCAATCCCTAATCCCATAAACGAACTTAAAAATCCGAATAAAGGAATAAAAATAAACATGTTTATCCAGCCAAAAATTCCCCAACCTAGCGGAACAATCTTTTCAAGATTTCGGTTATAACTTTTTAGCGTTTTATAATCCGTAGGACCATAATACCAATTCATTTTATAATCTAACTCACCATTGCTGAATGCTAAAGGCATTGTGGCCTTATATTGCTTTGTGAAAACTGTATCTATCTTCTCATCGTTCACCAAATCTTCCGAGTGGAGTTTTGCTGTTGCGAATGGTGTTTTGGTCAACAATATACTTGAGAAAAAGTGTTGTTTGAAGGCAATATACGTAGCCTTTTCCGGATTTTCTTCTTCGTCTTTCCCTTGTCCGACATAATCGATTTTCCCATCTTCATACTCGAAATAAATTTCGGCATAACGATTTTCATAAGAAATGCTTCTCTCGTTGCGGTAACTTTTCAAATCCCATTGCAAATTAACAGGTGTCGACGTGTTTAAAACCGTATTCAACCCTTGAGAATGAATGTCAAAATCAACCAAATATTGGTTTGGCGCTAAGACATATTTGTATTCCAAATACTCGTTTGCTCCAGCTTTTAACTTCATCGAAAGGATTTGGCTGTCTCCCACTTTCGTTAAAGTTGGCTCAAAAAATAAATCTTTTGTATTTAAAACACGGTTATCTTTTGTCTGTAACTGAAGATTAAAATTAGCGTTATTATTTTTTATTAATTCAACTAATTGCCCTGAATTCTTCTTGAACTTTTCAAACTTTTTCAAAATTACTTCAACAACATATCCACCTCTGTTAGCAATTTTCAGTCTTACAAATTCGTTTTCTAACGTGGTGAAATTCTGTTTTGCAGAAGGTAAAGTTGCAGAATAAGCAAAGCTGCCCAAAGTGCCCTGAAGTTTTTGAATCTT
>JAYURX010000523.1:0-2498 GCA_043755965.1 Flavobacterium sp.
TCTTGTAAAGCTGCCGATGCATCTTGCTAAGTTAAGGCTTTATGTTTCTTGAAAACCAACATCGGTGTTTTTGTGTCAAAGCCCAATTCTGCGGTTTTACTGGAAAGGAAAAGACGTTCAAACCAACTACGATCCTGTTTTGTAAACATGGCGATGAGGGATGGTTTCGATTTGCGGATGTCAGCCTTTAAATGGCTGAGCAATGTTAAGTCGGCATCATTTTTTTTAAAATAAAATGTTATCTTATCAGAACTGTATTTATCGGCAATCTTTTTAAATTTGGATTTAACTTCCTCCTGCTCTATAAAATAATCATAATGGTATACCGCAATAGCTGCATCGAATTTAGCAGCAAATCCTTCTACGGATTTCAGCTCGGTTCCAATTTTCTCCATATCAGAAGCGTATAATATAGATTTTAGTGGTTTCATATGATATGTATGTGGTACAACTATTAGCGGAACCGGGGAAGTGGTAATTAACGAGGAGGCATTAGTACCCATAAACTTATTGACTATTCCACCACCTCTTGTACTCATACATATATAATCTGCCTTGCATTTTTGGGCATAAGCGATGATTGCTGCGTCTACATAAGTCTTGTTTTCAATTACAAAATCTATTTCGACTGCATGTTTTCGAGTTTGCTTGTAAATATTTTCTATGAATTTATTCAGTTTGTGTTTTAGCAAGATATTTTCGGAATTTTTAGCATCATTGTAATCGACTTGACTCCAGGCATCAACTGCCAATGAAGCTTTGACATAATAGAAGATGAGTTTACATGGTGTCTGGGATGCCAATTGAATCGCGAAACGGATTCCTGCTTTGGAATTGGTTGAAAAGTCGGTGGTAACGAGTATTTTTTTCATGATATTTCTTTTAAAAATGTACTTTATTGTTTTTTGAAAAATTCTAATTTATTTTGGGTGATTACCAGTTGACTTTTAAAATCGTTAATCTGGTTAAGCAAATTCATAATGACATCGATGCCTTCCAGATTGATTTCGAGGTCTTGATGCAAGCGGATTATTTTTTCAATTGCAGCAAGTTTTTCTGCAGGAAAGTATTCCTTTTCTTCCACTACAATAATTTCAATCATGCCATACTCCTTCAATGCTGAAATAAAGTTTACCTCAATACCGTGGTGGAGGCAAAACAGGTCGATTAGTATTAAGTCTTCACTATCCATGGTTTCTTAATTTTGAAAGTTCTGTAAACAATTTTTTCTCATTCTCGGTCAGGTCAACAGGCGTTTTTATGGTATAGGTAATGTATAAATCACCAAAGCGGTCTTCTGTTTTGTATAATGGAAAACCTTTCCCTTTTAGTTTCACTTTTGCGCCGGTCTGGGTTTCAGGCGGAACTTTCAACTTTACTTTTCCATCGAAAGTTGTTACCAGGATGTCACCCCCCAAGATAGCGGTGTAAAGGTCTAAGCTGACGTTGGCGTATAGGTTGCTTCCGTCTCTTTTAAAATCAGGATTATCGGATATGGAGAACGTAATAAACAAATCGCCATTCGGGCCGCCATTTGCACCTGGAGCGCCATGTCCTGGAATCTTTATGATTTGCCCATTTTCGACACCGGCTGGAATTGTTATCCTGATATTTTTATTGTTGACCGTCAGGGTTTGCTTATGAGTTTTATAGACGTCATTTAAAGTGAGTTGTAACCCCGCATTAAAATCCTTTCCCCTGTATTTGGTTTCCCTGCTTCTTCCTCCGCCGGCATTGCCATACATTGACTCGAAGAAATCGGAAAAATCACCTGAGAAATCAGATGATTGCTGCCGCCTACCGGAACTTTGCTGCTGGTTGGGATTGTAACCTGATTTTTCAAATTCATCAGCGTGTTTCCAGTCTTTACCATATTTGTCGTATTTCTTTCGATTTTCGGTATTGCTTAAAACTTCATTGGCTTCATTAATTTCCTTGAATTTCTTTTCGGCATTCTTGTCATTCGGACTTAAATCCGGATGGTATTTCCGAGCCAGTCTGCGATATGCTTTTTTGATATCGGCTTCGGTGGCTGTTTTGTCCAATTCGAGAATTTTATAATAATCAATAAATTCCATTCCAGTTGTTTTAAATTATTATAAGTGAAACCTTTGTTAGACTAATTTTGTTTTGGAAGCTGCATTTAATTGCAAATCCAGTTTTTCTCATTTTGATTTGTCAATACTAAGTGTGTCCGTATCACTCGCTATTTCCATGAACGGCACTAAACTATATATTTCAACAATCCGTTTCTTATAGCCAAATGAAAAGCGGTCTGCCTGCATCTGAAAATTGATTGTCTTGTTTTTATCCGATATATTCCTGTAAAGCACAGTTTGGGTTTTCCAATCACCTCCCCAGGTAAAAAAAGCCTTTAGGAAAAATCAAATACCGACCACTATAAAAGTCAGAAGAATTGACCCAGTTGGTTCTTAATTTTCTAAAAAGATGCCCAATGATTATGACGATTGACGATGCAGCAAAGAAACCTGAATATC